>CANBER010000038.1 GCA_947367795.1 uncultured Candidatus Saccharibacteria bacterium | reverse complement strand
CATTTTTCAATGTGGTAAGTACGATGCGCCCGCATCTTTTGAGGAATTTTGCTTCACATTCGCAGCCGCTGGCGGCACTTGAGGGGATGGATTTTTGGAGTAAACGAACGATTGTAGAAGATGGTCATCAATATTGGCGATCGCTGTTTTATTTTGAGGGTAAAGATGGTGTAGTGCCGATACATGTGCCGATCTATCAAGATGCGGTAATGTCGGAAACATTTCGAGAAACGCTGAAAGCGCAGTTTGTACAGCTTCGACGTTGGGATTATGGTGCGAGTGATGTGGCGTATGTGGGTGTGAGATTATTTAATAAGAAGCGACGTTTAGGGATGAAGTTTTTGCCCTTATTTGCAAAATTTTGGAGGTTGTTGGATGGGCATGTGACGCTAGCGATTATGGCGCCGATTGTAGCGTTTGGGGGTTGGATACCGATGCTGTTGAATTTGAGTTCGCGGGGGGTAGTGGCGTGGAGTTTGCCGAATGTGGTGGGGTTGATTCAGACGATTGCGGCGTTGGGGCTTGTCGTGACGGTGTTTGTGTCATTGAAGATGTTGCCGAAACGACCTGAGGGGCTGAAGAAGCGAAGTAAATTTGCGATGGTGATTCAGTGGGTTTTGTCGCCAGTGGTTGCGATTGCGTATCAGAGTGTAGCGGCGTTTTATGCGCAAACACGATTGTTGACGGGGAGATATATGGAGAAGTTTGACGTTACAAAGAAGGTGATAAAGAAATAATTGTCTTACATTGTATGTATTTTGTATGTACAATGTAATGCTAATGTAATATAATCTTAGCTTTTGTCCGTAGTGGGGGAGTTGGTATTGGTGATGGTAGAATCTATAATGGTGGTCGTAGTTTGTATAGTTGGTCACGCGTAGCCAAGACAGTCTCGTATGCTTATAATTTAGCAGTGGATCCCAGTGAGATTTATCCATCAAATTACGGTAATCGTTGTGACGGTTTCCCCCTCCGCTGCCTCTACCTAGGTAGTGTTTGATGGAGGAAAGAGCATATGGTAGGGAGTGAGAAAGACCAGTGGTGAGATTTTTCTTACCTAAAGATGCGAAAAATCTCAGCCAAGACGTCTAAAGCGCCAAGGTCTTTCTCATCTCCCTACCATATACTCTATCCATTCCTACACTACAACAAACCCTAGACATTGATCCATATCCCTTTCAACATGCAGAGGCAGCGGAGGGGGAAAGCATGCCAACGGTTACCGCTGCTTGACGGATCGACGGCCGTAGGGGCGACGTACAGAGCATAGGCACCAGTAATAGAACTGGAGACACGTGACCAGCCATAGAGACTGCGGCCGACACCGCTAGCAGCACCACCACCGATATCTACCCACCCACTACGGACAAAAGCTAAGGGTAGGGAGATGATGTTGGAAGAAAAGACATAATACTCCAATGATGATACCTGAGTGTCGTTAGGAGACCAGTGGTGAGATTTTTCTTACCTAAAGATGCGAAAAATCTCAGCCAAGACAACAAGTGCCAAGGTCTCTAACGACACTCAAGTATCATCTCATCTTAATCTTTTCTTTCAACATTATTCTCTTTCTCTCCATCAAACACTACCTAGGTAGAGGCAGCGGAGGGGGAAACCGTGATAGCGACCGAAATCATCGGAGGGATTAACGCTGGCAGTATATGCGCCCAAGACGATGGCGTTGGCGATTGATTTTGAGACATATGACCAGTTATAGCCATTCGTGCCAATACTAGCGATGATACCACTTGGAGTCCAAACATACCCGCCACGGACAAAAACGCTCCTCAAAAAAGCACTTCTCAAAAAAACGCTCCAGCATTGCTGGAGCTAAAGTTCTTACAGATAAATTAAACTATAGACTATGTATTTTAGTATACATAGCACGAATTACCGTTAGAGCTGCATCCAAGTTTTGTTTCAACTCTAAGTCTGACTTAGATTCGTCGAACATCTGCCCAGATTTGGATTGCTTTCTGAACTCCTCTACGAGGATAGTATCTTGCCCAAATTCGGCTCTCAGCAGATCTTCATGCCACGGCGAAAAACATCTCCGAGCATCAATAAGCGCCGAGGCCATATTCTGATCCTCATCGGGTTCGGGTTCGCGCCCAAACAACGCCTCAAAGACCTTCGCGCTGTCTATTTCTCCTCCTCTGATCCTAAGGTCGTTATCCTCCTCACAATATTGTCTAATGTACTTATAATCACCCATAGCAATTACCCCCTTTATGGTATTTGTATAAGTTTAGCTATCTGAAACTAAACATCTCTTTATTCTACCATAAAAGAAAAAAGGTGGCAAGAGGGATCGTGGACCGGTTTCACATGGGCCGCAGATTTTTGTCCAGCCGGTCCAGAAGCCATTGGAACCGCTTCTCCCGCCCCGCCTCCGTCTTGGCGTCAAAGTAAGCTCTGGCATAGGTTTTCCGCACCGAGGGGGGCATGGCGAGAAAGTTGGTATAGGCGGGCTCATGGCCCTCCAGCAGAACTGCCACGCTGTCGATCTGCTCCGGCGTCACCGCGTCCAGCTCCACCTCGTCCTCACCGTCGTCCTCGGCGGTGGTGATCTCCTCGGGACCGTCGGAGATGGTGACGATGGCCAGGGCGTTGACACCCAGGCCGTGCTGAACAAGGCCATCCGCCAGGGCCTGGCCGCCCCCGACCACGAGTACAGCCAGAAGGAGATCCTCAACTTCCTGATGATGCCCGGCTTCTCCACCAACACCGAGGTCACCGAGTTCTCCGGCCGCGGCGTGGGCATGGACGTGGTCAAGCGCAGTGTGGAGGAGCTAGGCGGCAACGTGACCATCACCAGCGAGCTGGGGAAGGGCATGACCACCA
>CANBER010000037.1 GCA_947367795.1 uncultured Candidatus Saccharibacteria bacterium | reverse complement strand
TTCGCAAAGTCGTGTGCCAAATGGGGCGTTGCCCCCTTTGGATACCCCCACAACAAACAGGCGCTATGCCCCTTGCCAGGAGCATAGCGCCGTTTGTTGTCAGCAGCCCGTTTCACGGTCTGCGTGTAGTTCCTTGTAAACCGACCTAAAGGTAATCATAAATATCATGGGGCAAAACTAGAGACACATTCTTACTCCGTCTCCGTATGAAACTTATCGTGCACTTCCTTCAAATGCACATCCGTCACATGGGTATAAATCTGCGTCGTAGAAATATCCGAGTGCCCCAGCATCGCCTGCACCGAACGCAAATCCGCCCCATTCATCAGTAGATCCGTTGCAAAACTATGCCTCAAAGTATGCGGCGACACGTGCTTCGTGATTCCTGCCAGTTTCGCATATTTCTGCACAATTCTCTCCACCGACCTCACCGTGAGCCGCCGATAGTTCCCACTCGTATCCACCACCTGCGTCCGTCGACTATTGTTCAAAAACAGCGGCGCCAAAGTATCCGTCCGTGCATCCAAATATCGTTCCACCCAATCCGCCGCCGCTTCAGAAATAAAAATCGGCCGATCCTTATTCCCCTTCCCCCGCACGATAAACTCCCGTCGCTGCAAATTTATCGAATCTCGATTCAACTTCACTAGCTCCGACACCCGCAACCCCCCAGAAAACAGCAATTCTATAATCGCCCGATCCCTCAACCCAGTCTCAGTCTCCGTATCAATTTCCTTGAGCAATCGCTCCACTTCGTCATAGTGCAAAAACGTCACTTGCTTTCGCGTCACTCGCGGCAGTTCCACCAAACTTGGATCCAGCGACTCAATGTCCCGTTGCGCCAAATACTTCAAGAATCCCCGAAGCGCCACCAGATGATACGCTTGAGTAATCGCCTCCAGATTTTCCCCCTGATCCGTCACCAGACGATTCAGCTGCAACCGAAATTTCCTTAGCACCTCCTTCGTAATGTCTTTCGCCTCCAGCTCTCGCTCTTTTCCCGTAATTTCCCCTGCCAAATCCAAAAAACGCACCAAATACCTCTCATAATTCTCCGCCGTGCGCTTCGACCTCCCCCTCTCTACTTCCATCGACTCCACAAAATCAGGAATCAGGTCAATGACATAGTACTTCTGTTCCATATTCAAATTATAACATAAACTCTTCAGGCTCCCGTTTTCTTCGGAAACTTGCTCTATTTCTTTACCTTGCCACACAACGAATTGCGAACCCACTTCCCCGACTCGCTTGAGCCGACGGTCCTATTGTATTACCATCAAGATCCGCACTAAACGCCATCGTATTTACCGCAGTCCCCGTCAACGACCAATATCTCACCCTTACGCCCACATTTCTCAATTGCCCATCCGCTAGAGACAAATTTCCACTTCTCGTAAAATAAAACGGAGTTTTCACCAAATCCTGGTTATGCACCTCTGCGAACTTCCCCTCCTGATGATTCGTATATTCCACTTCATCCACGCCATAGCCATAAGTTTTTAACAAACCATACCAACTTTTGTCTCGCTCCGCCGGATACGAGTCTATCAAATTCGTTCCCGCTTTCGGTAGCACCCATCCTTTCGGACAAATCGAACTTACACTATTTTCATCATTATATTTCGCCACCCCGCCCTCCAATTTCGACACCGCATCTTTACTCACACTTCCTGCCGTCGCCGCGCCAAACTGATAGTAATTACCCAAACTATAATGTGCATCGTAAGTTTGACTTTGTGCATCTGCCGCCACAATCCCCGCAGCCCCCTCCAGACCAGCCGGCTCACCTTTCCAAGTCCCCACTGTCGCCTCATATCCCATTTTCCATCCCAAAGTCGCCTGCACATCACTACAATTCGCACCAATCGTCTGTCCCGGCAACACTGAAGTTCCCATATTCGTTCCACCCTCCGCTGTACAGAATTCCGCTTTCTCCGGTGTCGCCAAAACATAATCCCCCAAATCCCATGATCGATGCAGCCAATTCACCTCTGCATCATTGTATGCTGGTGGCACCTGTCCTTCCGTAGTCGCCGGTACTACCCAATCCGTCGTCACATCCGTGTATTTCGAAGTCAATGTTTCCCCAGCCGTCAAGTTCAACGCCAAATTCTGGCTCATCCAGCAATTCCCATCTTTCATCTTTGTCACCCAGTATATTTTATTGTCCCGCACATCCACCAATTGACCTCGCTCATGTACTTGCGCACTCTCGCAGACACCCGGCGTCATTTCCTGCATATAATAAATCTGCGCAAACCCACTTATCTCCACCGGATTCGCTACCACCGACACAACTACCGAATTCTGATAATTTCCTGCTGGCAATTTCGTATCTACCGCCGTCCCAAAATTCAAATAAAACTCATCTCCTGCGCTCGTCGCATCACTCGTATATACTATTTCTCCCCCATTTCCTGGTATCGCTCGATATTCCGTCTCTACTGTTGCAGCCTCCCTCGTCAACGCATAGCCCCACGTGTTCAAGTTTTTCTCAAAATCTTTCGCCGTCATTACACCTCCGACCGCCCCAATCGTCGCTTTATTTTCCAAATCCGCCGCTTTCAATTCCTGCGTCCCGTCAATCGTTCCCAGATATACACCATACCCACTTGTATTATTCGTTGCCACTTGCAAATTTGCACTACTCATGCTAAATGCTCCAGTCGATTTCGGAATTATCTCCACGCTCACTTCACTATCTAATGCTACCGAAATCGTCGAATACACCTTCGCCGCCATTTTTGTAGCTACATCTGCCCCAAAACTCGACCGATCTGGCGCTTCCGCATAGCTTCTATCAGCTTGCATCGGCACCAAAAACATCGCCATCATCCCAAACAATAGCAATATACTAGCTATTCCCACTTTTCGCACACCTTGCACATTATCCAGTCCCATTTTCTCTTGCAATTTCAGTGCCATTTCCTTAGAATTTTTCCCTCTACTCCGCTCCCTGCTAGCCTTTGTCATTAGCCCTCCATTTTGAATTTATTTATTACCTTTACCCATTTTTTGACATCAAAAAACCATGCTAGTGCTTGACATCATCTAGGCCACCTCGCGTATCAACCTTAAGTACGATTATGCTAGAAACTTATAAGGTCATGTTCTAGTCGTAAAGGAACTATCGCTAATACAAAAAGCGACACCGCGAGGTGTCTAAGCCATTCATAACCATCTGCAAGAAGAGTTGATTATTTAGCGGTGCCGCTGACCGCAACCCTTCCGTACAAATAATTGGAAACAACTTACCAAAAACGTGGTTATGATATTGACTTAGACATCTTCATTATATCACGCTTAAGTCAAAATACCAAACAAAACGTTGTAAAATAAACAACGCTAAAGCCACTACTAATAATTATAATATCGTCCTCACCTCCTCTATCCTTCGTCCGTAGTGGACTCGTCACTCTGTACCTCGGTTCTCTGAGGGTCTTCGGCATCAATGATTACGGCTGGAGCTCAATCTCTGTGGCGTTTACCTCTGTTGCTTCTGCTACCGCGTACGGCCTCGACTTCAATGCGTCTGGCGTCTACCCGTCGGGCGGCCCTCCCTATCGTTGGAACGGTTTCCCCATCCGCTACCAAACACTATACTAATAGCCTCACCTCCTCTATCCTTCGTCCGTAGTGGGTACATCGGTCTGGG
>CANBER010000036.1 GCA_947367795.1 uncultured Candidatus Saccharibacteria bacterium | reverse complement strand
CAGAAGTAACAGAGGTAAACGCCCCTGAAGCCGAAGACCAGCCGTAACTATTGAGGCCGAAGCGCCTCAGAGAACCGTCGCCCAGACCGATGTACCCACTACGGACGAAGGATAGAGGAGGTGAGGCTATTAGTATAGTGTTTGGTAGCGGATGGGGTAACCTCGCCAACGGTCGTACAATCCAAGCGACGGGTAAACTTCATAACCATTGAAGTGAAGATAGTGCGCCGTAGCGTAAGCAACTTGATCAAATGTATTGGAACTCGCAGTCCAGCTGTAGCTATTGAGGCCAACGTCCTTCAGGACAGGATTGTTTGGAAACATGTATCCACTACGGACGAAGGATAGAGGAGGTAATGGTATATTATTAATAAGGCTTTAGGTTGGGGTAATTTATAGAGAGGATTTGTATTTGAACTTGTATTTGTTTTACAAGTTGGTAGCGGATGGGGTAACCGTGCCAACGATTGTTGGGCCCGCCTGATGGATAAAGAGTATCGCTGTTAAAAGTTAGATAATACGCCATGGCATAAGTAGTTTGGCTGAACCCTGTAGCAGACGTGACCCAAATATATAGGTTTTGGCCCATGGCCCATAGACCACCATGAGTCATAGCAATATTTCCACTACGGACGAAGGATAGAGGAGGTGAGGCTATTAGTGTAGTGTTTGGTAGCGGAGGGGGAAAGTGCGCCAACGGAAACTGGGGCCTGCGTTTGGTATGGAATTGGTAGCCGCATAGGCGAGATGCATTGCTCGGATGGAGGAATTGATAGTATAACTGTTTGCGGATGATGCCCAAGTATAGCCATCGACTCCGAAGCTGCGAATTGCGCCGTTAGTCAGATTTACATCTCCACTACGGACGAAGGATAGAGGAGGTGAGGCTATAGTTTGATAATAAATATGGTGAATGAAGTTAGGTAGAATGGTTGTGCTGGACGTGAACGTGATATAATGAAGGTGTCGCTTTTGGGGCAGGAGTGCATGTACGATGTGTAGTGAATCCGGAATGGTGAAAAAGTTGACGGGGGTGTGGTGTTGTGATAGAATTGAGAGGTATATTAGCTCAGCGAGCAGGTGTTTAGAGCCGTGCTTGCTTTAACCAAAGGAGTTGTAATGAAAAATTACGAACTTACGGTTTTGATTCATCCGGATCTCGAGATGAATACGGAGCCGGCCACTACTAAAATCAAAGATTTGATTGAGAAAAATGGTGGTAAAATTACCAAAGAAGTGAATGAGGGTAAGAAGCGTTTGGCTTACCCGATCAAAAAGCAGGATTTCGCAGTATATTATTACTACGAAGTAGAATTGCCGCCAGAGGCGCCAGCGAAGATTGAAAGTGTGTTCAATATCACGGATGAGCTTTTGCGTCATCTTTTGGTGACCGTGGATGAGCGGAAATTAAAGGCGGAAGCTAAGCAGGCAGCGCGACGTGCGCATGCAGAAGAAAACGAATCGGCTGAGGAGGAGAAATAATGCGCGGATTTAGCAAGGCAATTGTGGCAGGAAACGTGACGCGTGATCCAGAAATGCGTACGACTGCGAGTGGGTCGCAAGTTTGTAGCTTTGCGATTGCGGTAAACCGATCGTATCGAGATAGCAGTGGTGTACAGCAGGATCAGGTATCGTATCTTGACTGTGTGGCTTGGGGAAAGTCTGGAGAGCTGATTAGTCAATATACACATAAGGGGTCAGCAATCTTGGTGTCTGGGCGTCTCGAACAGAGGAGTTGGGAAGACAAGACGACCGGTCAGAAGCGTTCACGCTGTGAAATCGTGGTAGAGGATTTCTCTTTCATTGGCGGTAATGGTGGTGGCGACGGAGGTGGGTCAAGTCGTGCGAGTGCTAGTAGCAAGAAGAGCAGTAGTGAGGCATCTTCAAGCTCAGATCTTGGTAGCGATTTTGCACCGGATGATGTGCCAGATGATGATCAGATCAATCTGGATGAGATTCCATTTTAGGGTGGTGTAAGTTGTAAGGAGAGTTATATGAGAAAAGTTAAAGTAAACCCAAATTTGTATTTTGATTATCGCGATGTAAAGACGTTGCAACGTTATATTGATATTTATGGTCGGATTGAGCCGATTTCTAAGACTGGTTTGACGGCAAAGCAGCAGCGACAGTTGGCGGTGGCAGTGAAGAGGGCGAGGCATCTGGCGCTTTTGCCATTCGTTGCAAGTAATTAGCTTTGATTATTGCTAAGACCATTCCTCTTGTAATCTCGGGCCGGCGGGTGAAGCCTTTGATATGCTGTCCTACGGACTTGTAGCATATCTCTGGACTTCAGCCCTGTTTATAGCCCAAGAATATCAAGAGGAAAGGAATAGTATAATTAAAGCGAATTAAATATAATTTGATTGGAGGAAAGATAGATGTATGGTCCAACCGATTTGAAGAAAAATGTGTTGATTACTTTGGATGGGCAACCGTATAAGGTGATTGAATATTCACAGAAGGTGATGGGGCGGGGCGGATCGATCGTGAATGTGAAGGTGAAGAATTTGATCACGGGCGCGTTGCTGCCGAAGACCTTCAAGGGGCAAGAGAAGATTGAACCGGCGGAAGTGACGACGCGCAAAGTCCAATATCTCTATCGCGATGATGAAAAATTTTATTTCATGGATCCGGAGACGTTTGAGCAGTATGAACTCTCGGCGGAGATGGTGGGGGATGCGAAAGATTTTATGCGTGACGGGGATGAAATGGAAATCCAGTTCTATAATGGGACGCCGATTAATTTGGTGTTGCCGAAAAATATTTGGCTGAAAGTGACCTACACTGAGAACGCAGTGAAGGGGGATACGACGAGTTCGGTGCAAAAGGACGCGACTTTGGAGACTGGGGTGGTGATCAAAGTGCCGGCGTTTATCAAGGAGGGGGATGTGGTGAGCGTGGATACGGAGAGTTATACGTATAGGGAACGGCAGAAATAGTAAAAACTCGTTATTAGCGTAATCTACTTCGTCAGAAACTCTAGTCCGCAGTAGTAGAACTTTAAGTTCAACTACTTTGCGGGCTTCGTTTCTTTCTCGTATATTATCGCTACTAACTTCGTTTTAATTAGACTTGTGCTTGTTAAAAATGTCCGAAGTATGATAGGGTAAGGATTGGAGTGACGGCAGTTTGACATTTATAACAGTAACATTAGGGGAAAGGAGGTTGCTATGGTGGTGGAACTTCTTTGTTTACGCTTGGAGTTTAAGCTTAACCCGAAGGTAAAGTTTAGCTTCGTGAAAAAACAAACAAAAAAGTTAACGGTGCCATAAAGCGTCGTTAACAACCAAACAATCCCATTCTCGCACAAATAAGGGGCTGTGTCAATAGTTGTTGCTACTCTGTTATGAGGCAGTAGTTTTTACAGAAAGAAGTTATTGGTGGGGAGTGCTAGTATTTCTAGTTGAACTTGTACACGGTGTACAAGTTGGGGTGGTATATTATAGGGAAAATAGATATAATAAAAATAGTTAATAAAAATGTGAGGTAGAATGGAAAAGGACATATTAATTTACGAGACTGGTGCCAAGAATGTGCAGTTTAACATGAGTCCAGGTGAGGAGACGATTTGGGCGACGCAGGCGCAGCTGGCGGAGTTGTTTGATATTACACCGCAGACGGTGGCAAGGCACTTGAAGAATATTTATCAGGAAGGGGAACTGGAGGAAAATCGAACTTGTACAAAAAACGTACAAGTTGCGTTGGAGGGGGAACGTGAGGTGTCGCGCTCGGTGAAATTATATAATCTGGATGCGATTATTTCGGTGGGGTACCGGGTGAATTCGCGAAAGGCGACGGATTTCCGAATTTGGGCGACGAAGATTTTGAAACGCTATATCGTGAATGGTGTGGCGGTAAATGAGCGACGGCTGAAGGAGTTGTCACAAAAACAACTGCAAGACGTGGTGGATGCAGTGGCGATTGTGAAGCGGATGATGGCGCAAACTGAGCTGACGGGAGCGGAGGCGAATGGGGTGCTCGAGATAATTTCGCAATATGCTTTGACGTTTCGGACGCTACGGGAATATGATGAGGGCTACGTGAAGATAGGCGAGGCGCCGAGAGCGGCTTATGTGTTGGAAGCGGGCGAATGTATGACGATGATTGGGGAGCTGCGAGAAAGGGTGCACGGCGGTGAGATGTTTGGGAAGCCGCGCGGCGATGCGTTTGAAGGAACACTGAGAGCGATTTATCAGAGTTTCGACGGGCAAGATGTGTATGGGACGGTGGCGGAAAAAGCGGCGAATTTGCTGTATCTTGTGATTAAAGATCATCCGTTTTTTGACGGAAATAAGCGAATCGCGGTGTTTTTGTTTATGGTATTTTTGACGATGAATGAATATAGTTTGACGGAGAAAGGGGAAGCAAAAATTTCTGATCGGGCACTCATTACAATTGCGCTAATGATTGCGGAGAGTGAACCACGAGAAAAAGGATTGATGACGGCGGTGGTGTGTAAGGTGCTGGAGTAGGGAGATGAAAGACGAGATTGTGGGGCGGGCTGAGCTGAAATTGGCGGGGGCGGTGAGGGCTTTTGGTTATGATTTTCGGGGGAAGACGGTGCTCGACATTGGGGCGTCAACGGGGGGATTTACAGAATTGGCTTTGCGCCAGGGGGCGAAAAAAGTGATTGCGGTGGAGAAGGGGACGCGGCAGATGAAAGCGCCGTTGAGATTTGATGCGCGGGTGGAATTGTACGAAAAGACAGATTTTTTTGATGTGAGAGGGGCGAATAAGGCGGGAAAGTTGGTGGTCGAACAGGGGCAAAAGACGAACGAACTTGTGCGTGGTGTACAAGTTCAAACGGTAGTGGCGGATGTGTCGTTTGTGAGTTTGAGGAAGATTTTGGCGCATGCTAGGGAAATTGTGGCAACTGGAGCGGATTTTTTGGTGATGCTGAAGCCACAATTTGAGGCGAGTCCGGTGCAGTTGAATCGGGGTGTAGTGAAAAATGAGCGGATGAGGCGGGAAATTATACGGAAGTTTGAGGAATGGCTGAGGCGCGAGGGGATGGTGGTGCTGAAGAAACGGGATAATGAGGTGGCGGGGAAGGTGGGGGGAAATTTGGAGAGGTTTTACTGGATTAGGCTTTGTTCGACTTAGGTTGTTAGGCTTTGGTGCCCTCATGTCTAGCCCCTCTCCTTTTCACTTTGGTATGAATAACCTAGTGTGTACTAACTAGGGCTTTTCTTGTCGCTTCGCTCCTGCTCCTTGCTCGTCGTCTCGGAAGAGGATGCTTGCATCCTCTTCTCTCGTCTCCTCCAAGGTTCGGGGCGCGTCGCGTCAGGCCTTGATGCTTCGTGTCT
>CANBER010000035.1 GCA_947367795.1 uncultured Candidatus Saccharibacteria bacterium | reverse complement strand
TCGGTGAACTATCGGTCGGCTAGGAATATAGGCTTTAAGATAGCAATACCAGTTTGACCTCTGTTGCTATTGACAAAATTAGCAATCTGTGCTACAATGAACAGATAGTATCCATCATTTCCAAAAAATCTATCATAGGAGGGGATAATATGAGCAAGAAATGGGAAAACCGAAGGGTAAGCACACCTGAGCGAATCTTCGACGAAATCAAGGAGGAGATGGCTCAGCCAGTCGGCATCGTATTGTTCGGGGCTGACTGCGATTTTAAGAACGAGGTCTTAGATGCGATAGTGGATGGATTACGAGGATTCGCTCGCTACTATACCAAAGCACCTGACACAGCCACCCTGGTAAGAAACATCAAAAACCACTCAGCAGTAGTTGTGACACTAGATTCAGCCGAATCTAGCACGCACGGCTTACGGTACGAACTGGTTAAAGTGATGCGAAATGCTGGAGCAGGAAGTGTAGTGGGCATTTATGCCAAAGTCGACAAAGTGCCTGTTAGACCGCTGATGTCCAGCCTGGAAAAGGTTGAGTTCAACAAACAAATCACGGCTATCGAGCAAAGCAACCCGAATGCTGATGGTTTGGACTATTTTATTGTAGTTGAGGAAGAAAAGGAGGGGTAATATGGAAACTACTAGGATTCTCTGGAGCGGTTTGACTGGTAGAACTGGATTCGAAGCGGTCAAAGCGGCTCAAGATATGGCTGATGCGGATATTGCGATGGGGCTATCTCGCAGAGATATGAGTGACATTATTGATATCAATGGTGAGAAGTTTGAGGGTGTGAACTGGGCTAAGTATGAGACTGGTATGTTTGGGCTATACGGTCTGGTTGAGTTGACAAAGCAAGCCGAAATCGATGTCATTGTCGATTTCTCGCATACCGATGTGTTCGACAAAGTATTGGAACTGGCTATTCGCACGAATAAGCCACTCATCAGTGGCACATCTGGTCTATCGAATCGGCAAATGGCATCACTCTACGATGCGGCCAATCGCATCCCCATCTTCCGTGGCGATAATTTCCGTTTTAAGGTGAAGAAGTTCATTGATGAAGCGGTAAAACTGGCGATGACTACGCCTGGCAACCTAACCCTCTACGAGAACTTCTATAAGGGGAAAAGCCTGCCCAGCGAAACATCCAAAGTAATACAAAGACGGATTATCGAGGCAACAGGTGAAAACATTAGGGTCAGTTCATCTGCTACGCTCGGTAGGATGAATCTGGTTTGCGACTGGAGAATTGGCGACTTACATTGTCGGACTGCAGGCTTTGACGAACTGGCACACGATGTACTGGAAATCGCTAAAGTAATGACGAAAAAGCCCGTCAAGGAAGGCGAACTCTATGACCTCGATGAACTCTGGGACGATCTCGTATCGTGGGCGTTCTGATGTTCAGGCACAAACCCTCGCTGGGAAACTGGCGAGGGAATTTTCTCTTTGGACTTCCATTGAGCAGCAATCTAGTTTTAAGCTCAGAGCGCTGTTCCTGGTCTACTTGCCAATTCTATTATTCACCAAAAAATGACTCAAATGAGCCATCTTTGTCTCCTCTGGTGCCCGCGACTGGACTTGAACCAGCACGCCTTGCGGCATATGCTCCTAAGGCATACGTGTATACCAATTTCACCACACGGGCATATTTATATTTTAACACAAAAACGGGATTTTTTAAGGCTTTTTCTGGTAAATCGTGAGCCTGGCAGCGGCGTACTTGCGGCTATTGAGTATATCGACCGAAGGAAAAGTTGGTGTCGGCAAGATAGCAGGATGAGATAGGACTAGGTAGCCTAAAGGTTTTAGGTAGCTAAAGAGCAGACGAATTTCTTGAGAATTGAAGTTGTCGTAGGGCGGGTCTGCGATAACTATATCAAAATACTCATGGTGCTTAGATAGCTTTACAAAATCTTGTACTGTGCAAGTATAAACGCTCGTTGTATTTTCATTGGAGGGTGGCTGCGATTGGTCAAATTTAGATAATACTGTCTCTGCATTTTGCCGTAAAATGTTGCTCACCTTCTGATTTGACTCAATAAAAACGACTTCTAACGCCCCGCGACTGAGTGCTTCAAGACCAAGAGCTCCCGAACCTGCGTATGCATCGAGTACTTTAGCACCGTTTAGTTTTGACGCGAGCATATTGAATAAGGCAAGTTTTTCACGTGAGCCCATGGGGTGAGTAGACTTTTGGTGAGGAGATGCGAGACGTAGGCCCTTGAAGCGACCAGAAATAATGGGTAAGTCGCTAACTTTGTGAGTGTTGGCGTTTTGCTGATAATTTGGGAATTTATGACTTCTGGTCATTTTTGTGCGACTTCTGACATTGCTTATGGTTGATATTATTAAGATTGTATGCTACTTCAGCTGCGGAATACCAAATGAGCGCTATAGTGCGAACTATTTCCGGAAGTAAAAGATTTTTAGTAGAGAATGCTAGCTCCGTGGTCCAGCCTTCTTCGCGGAATTTCCTATACGTTTCAGGTACTTCAGCACGGCGGATAGCGTCATAGAATACCTTTTTGATATCGACATAGCAAAATTCTCCCTTCCCAATTGGTGGCAACAAACTCTTTAAGGGCAGAGCAGCCGCAATAATTGCAACACCGTATTCATAAGCGACGTGTTTTGACATATATCCGCCAGCTCCCCAATAGAGCCAGTTATTGCGTGCGGTTTCCAAAGCATTGCGACCGTGCATAATTCCCTTAACGGGCTCACCGAAAATTTTAATGAATTCTTTATTTGACATAAGTTCATCTTTGGCTTCAGAAAGCGGAAAATGGTGTGCCGGAGTAAGACCATCGGTTATCATATGTGCCAGCCAAGCCGCTTCGAAGGCAGAGCGCGTGGCATCTCGATGTTTCAGAGCTGCAACTAGATTATTATAGTGATTCAGGATTTGCTGAAAAAGTTCATCCCCGTCTTTCCCTACGAACATGTGTGAAGGGTCGTCATCATCAGGGCTTTTGCGTTTAAGGCCGTCTGGGCCTCGCATCCCTTCAAAATAAACGATTTCTTTAATTGTGGGAAAATATTTGCTTCGCGGTAGATGCTTGCTTAGAATTTTGCGAGCAGCTCGGTCTAAGACTTGGTGTGTACCAACTAGTTTACCATTCAGCTTGGGATTTTTTACTAGCGTAGTAGTGGAATACATGTGTATATTATTATATCATATTAATTCAGGGTTGTAAGCTGTTGATATTTCTTGATACGCATAGCAAGTTCAGGATAATCGTTGAGATTCTCGGGATTCTTAGCAAACTCACTAGCGTGATGGCTTGCCTTAGAAATCAGCTCAGTGTCGGCCAAATTAGCTACTTGAAGATTAAGCTCACCATGTTGTTGAGCGCCGTAAATTTCTCCGGGGCCGCGAATTTTTAAATCCACTTCGGCCAAGTGGAAGCCATCGGTAGATTTCTCCATTTCTTTGAGGCGTTTTGATGGTTTACCTTCCCCAGTCGTGAGTAAAAAACAACTCGCCGGCTGGTCACCACGGCCGACACGCCCTCGTAGCTGATGAAGTTGAGCTAAACCGTAATTTTCGGAATCTTGGATAATAATCATATTAGCATTAGGGACATTCACGCCGACTTCGACTACAGTTGTGGAAACTAAAATCTGAATCTTATTTTCGGCGAATTCGGTCATAGTTGCGTCTTTTTCATCAGGTTTCATTTTACCATGCAATATACCAACGTTTACTTTAGGGAAAAGCTCTGCAAGCTTCTTAGCTTGCTTCTTGACAGGAGTAGCAGTGTTAGCATTTTTCTCTTCGATTACTTGACAAATCCAATATATCTGTTGCCCCTTAGCAAGCAATTCTTGCATTTTAGGATATAGCTCATCACGCTGATCGGTTTCGGAAAGTATCTTCGTAGTAATCGGTTGGCGCCCGGGAGGCAGTTCATTTACGATTGATACATCCAAATCGCCAAAGACGGTGAGCTGAAGTGAACGTGGAATCGGTGTAGCGGTCATTGATAAAAGATGCGGAGCAGTGTTAGTGGGAGATTTTAAAAGAAGTTTTTGTCTCTGATTAACGCCAAAGCGATGCTGTTCATCAATAATACAAAAGGCAAGAGAATGGAAATTAGTATCATCAGTCAGAAGGGCATGCGTACCAATCACAAGGTCGACCTTGCCACTGGCAATGGCAGATTTTAGTTGGCGCTTGTTGCGAGTTGAGCCCGTAAGTAAAGCAATTCTAGGAATACGAAACTTTTTTTTATTGGAGTTTGCAAGTGTACTATCACCAGACTTACATGGATTTGTCGAGTAGTCTCGTAAAATAGAATCCCGTAGACTGGTAAATAGATTCTGCAGACTTTCAAAGTGCTGAGTCGCGAGAATAGCAGTTGGCGCTAGAAATGCAGTTTGATGATGATTCTGAGTGGCTTGAGCTGCTGCTAGCGCCGCGACGATGGTTTTACCTGAGCCCACATCTCCCTGCAATAATCTGTTCATAGGAATATTGCGTTCGAGGTCTTGCAAAATTTCCCATGTAGCACGACGCTGGGCACCGGTGAGTTGAAACGGCAAGTGTTTTACCAAGACTTGAGTATGCGCTGTGCTAAATTGTAAAGGGATAGATTTTAGACGTTGATTTTCTTGTTGATTGAGTTTAGCTGCCAGAATAAGCTCGAAGAGCTCTTCATAAGCTAAATATTGTCGTCCCTGTTCGGCATCATCAGGATTTTCTGGAAAATGAGAGTTATAAAGTGCTTCAGCACGAGCACCAGGCTTGACGAAACTCGGACTACCTTCAGTGAAAGGAAGTAAATCGGGAATCTTGACAAAATCAGGGCGCAAACTCTCGAGAAGTTTATGGAAGGTTTGAGGCTTAATAACGCTTTTGGCGGAATAAATGGGCTGAAAGCCAGAACTGGCATCCGTATCGATGTCTTGAACCAGCGTCGCCGATGGTGATGTGAGTTGATAGCGACCGCTTTTGAGCTCATATTTGCCGGTAAAATAATATTCACGTTTTTCATCAAATTGTTTGGCACGGTAGGGCTGATTAAACCACAACGTTCGTATGGCACCAGTTTCATCCCGAATCACGCCTTGAGTAATCGTGAGGTGTTTACGACTAGTGCGAACGACATGGAGGTCACCAATTTTTCCCCGAATCACAACTTTGCCCGGCCTCAAATCCGCAATATTCGTAGTGGTCTGATAGTTTTCATATAATCTTGGCAGACAATAAACTAAATCACCGACCGTACAAAGGTTGACACGCTTTAGGGCGGCCGCCGTCTTGGGGCCAACTCCTTTTACTTCCTCAATTGGCGATTGTAAATCCATAGTAGTATTATAGCATTAGCGGAGATATGAAAGGCAGATGATAAAATCTATTCACTGCAGCCCTTAGAATGACTAGCGCGAGCAGCTGTGCGGAGCTGGCTCTGCTCACGACGCCACTCAGCGATTTTGCCATGATTCCCCGACAAGAGTACTTCCGGCACATTCATACCACGAAACTCAGCTGGTTTTGTATACTGAGGGTATTCAAGATTATCACCTTCCGAAAAACTTTCAATTGCAGCAGATGTCGTTCCACCTAATACTCCTGGCAGGAGACGCGTAATGGAGTCTATGATAATTAAAGCTGGTAATTCCCCTCCAGTCAAAACATAATCACCAAGGGAAATTGGATAATCAACAATTTGCATAATGCGCTCATCATACCCTTCATAGTGTGGACACAAGATAATATAATGTTTTGTTACAAAAGGCGAATCGGGATTATGAAAATCCACACCAGAGAACTGCTTCACCAGATGTTGGCTCCAGGTTTGACCTACAGGAGTAGGTAAAATTACCTCGGCATCCGGATGAATAGATTTGATACTTTCGATTGCCTCGAATACTGGTTCACAACGTAAGAGCATACCATCACCTCCACCGTATGGCGTATCATCTACAGATTTATGTGGTCCTAGTCCAAAGTCTCGTAAATTACTATACTCGATAGAGATAATACCCCTCTCTTGAGCTTTAAATAACATAGAGCTATTCAAGTATGGTCGCAAAGCTTCTGGGAAAAGCGTAATTATTGTAAATTTAATTCTATGCATACTATTTATTCTATAATTTCAGGCGTGAGTTGTCAAATTATGTATCCGTCAAGCATAAGTGTGATCATTTTTATCATGCTATTGCTTGACTATATTTATAATATTAATCCTCACCTCCTCTATCCTTCGTCCGTAGTGGGAATGTTCGTGTGAGCTATGGGTCTCTTAGGGATGTTGGGTTTAGAAATTATGACTGGTCTTCTACCTCTGCAACTCCTGACCAAATGACTTGGATTGCTGCATATCACCTTTATTTTCATGCGTCGGCTATTGATCCGTCCGGCGGTCCAAATTATCGCTGGTACGGCTTCCCCATCCGCTGACACCCATCACTATATATAAACTAATAGGCTAGGCAGCGGAGGGGGAAACCGTGCCAACGACCGTCCGGGCCGCCCGACGGGCCGA
>CANBER010000034.1 GCA_947367795.1 uncultured Candidatus Saccharibacteria bacterium | reverse complement strand
GAAGTCGAGGTAGTACGCGGCAGCAGAAGTAACAGAGGTGAACGCCACAGAAATTAAGCTCCATCCGTAACCATTGACGCCGAAGTACCTCAGAGCACCGTTGCCCAGAGTGACGAGCCCACTACGGACGAAGGATAAGCCCTACAAATCGTCTAGTCTCTCGTCCTCACTTCAATCGCGCCCACTCCCCCTTCGATTTGCACCAGAGTTTCGCCGCTTCCGCGCGTCACATTATCGCCCAAATTTTCACCATTCAACGTAATCGCACCAATTCCTTTATTCACCACAAATCGATAAGCATCTTCTCCGTCTACCAGACCGAGCTCCAACTTCCCCACGCCAGCATCAATCTCATTTTTTCCGGTCAAAGCCAACCCTAGTTCTACTTTTCCCACTCCCATATCCAAATCCAAATTCCTCATCACACTCTCTTGTACGATCAATAGACCCGCCCCACCGTCAATCTCCGCTCGCTCAGTCGCCACAATGTGTTTCATTTCTACACGGCCCGCACCCAAATTACAGTCCACATATTTTGCACTTACATCAGCCACATCAACTCTCCCCGCCCCCGCCTCAAGATGAAACTTCTCCAGCTCATCCATCTTCTCGGGCAATGTCACTACTAATTCCGCATCGCGATCATTCCAATTCCACCATCCTGTCATCCAAGAAGCATCTTTTTCCTCAATATATATCGCATTTCCGCCACGCTTCAATTCGATTATTTCATCATTCCCACGCACCGCAAATTCTGACCCCTTTTCAACTCGCAGATTCACTACCTTAACATCTATATATAATTCCTCCACTCCTTGCCAAGAAACATCGCTTCCCAGCTCCACCACTTCCGCTGAACTTGGGGACGATACTTCCCCATTCCAGCTACCCGCTATTCTCCCCATCACCGCGCAAAACGCTACAATCCCCGAAAATATGCCGCAAATCAGCAAAATCGCAAACGCTATTGCACAATATTTAATTACTTTCTGCACGCTATTCACTGCTTCACCTCCACCCCGCCAAAGATACAAGTCGATTCAATATAAATCGTCTTACGAGCCTCATCGGTTTCTTTCGTCAATTCCCGCCCTGAAGTCCCACCAAAAATCGCCGTCGATGCAATCTTCACATTGACGTCATCCGGTACATAAATCGTAATCCCCCCAAACACGCTACATGCCCTCACCAACACATCTTCCTCAATTTTCGCATCTCTCAAATCACACTTGATTCCGCCGAATATCGCTTCTAATCGACAGCCCTCAAATTTCTCCTTCGCAAAATCCACATTCTGCCCACTAAAGGTCGCCCAATATTCTTTCATATCCCCCTTGCCATGCAATTTTTTGGCCTCTTTGATAATTTTTCCCTTCAAAGCGTCGCCAAACACAATCGACGCCCCGATACATACTAGGATAAATGGCAACAATAATTTCCATAACAAGTCAAACCGTATCACCCCCTGACAGCCCAAAAGTAACGCCACCCCAATCATAATCCCAATGATATCTCCGCCCTTTTCTACGTCATCATCAAACAGCCCCACCACACACGGAACAATGATAAATAACGTCCACCACCCCGGAAAGAAAATATCGATGTGCGCAATCCCCAGCGCATTCACTCCCAATATCACACCCAAAGCTATCAGTAGCCCGCCCCACAACCATTTACTCGCTCTTTTCATAAAAATCCTTCATTTACTTCCCTTCAGTATAACACATAATACTTCTTATCTTACTCTAAACCCCTCCTCAATCATCTTTTCCCCTTCTTCCGGGTCATCCCTCAGCGTCACCAAAAAATTAAACACCCCAATTCCATCCAACATCGGTGCCATCTCATAGATATCCTGCGCCCTATAACCATCTACCTCTACCCCGCCCTCCTCATAGCTCCTTATGTCCAACCATCGCCCAAACTCTCCAGCAATATCATCATATCTCATGACCTTCTCGCACAATCTCCGTCGTACAACTTCCGATCTCACCCCTCGCTCATCTCTTAGATACTTTTCGATTCTCTCTTCCATTACTTCCCCTTTATCTCATATTTTTCACTCACCACCGGAGTCCAACCTACCAGTTCTTGCTCCTTTTTTACTTCCGCTCGTTCCTCTGGCGACATCATCTCGATCTCCTCCAATGTCGCCTGCTCATCCAAAATGCTTAGGAATTCCTTCATAAAATAATCACTCTCCCGCACTAACAACTGCCGCTTATGCGCCTCATGCATCTTATAATTATCTTGCACATAGAACTCCAAATTCGTCCGATACAACTTTCCACGTTCGCTTTCATGATCATTCCGCGCAATCTCCCGCTGTCGCATCTTCCAAGCAATCTCTGGTAATCTCGATAACGGTTGAAAGTCCCACATCCGTTCCCTACTAATTGTCACCTCTCCCGTCTCATAACTCAGATACGCCCGTTTATTATCCTCTAACTTATCCGTCAACCTCACCCTCATCGGCTGCTCTAATCCCACTAAATCCGACAACGCCACCACATAGCCTTGCACTACTCGTTCGTCCTCATTCACTTGCCAAAGCTCGTCCAAGCTCTGCACTCCCGCCTTCCGTAAAAACTCCCCCATATCCAGTCCGTGCAATACTCTATGCACCTCTAGCTTAATCCCCGCCAAATTCTCCTCCCCATATACCTCCACATGTTCTGCCATAAAGTCTTCTTTCTTTCGTTCGTCCGCTTTCATTCTGACGATCTCCATCTTCACCAACGTGCCAAATGTCTCCGCCTCTATCTCGTATAGCTGCCTGCGATACCCTTCATAATCCACATCCGGCTCAATGTAAGTCTTAGTATTATACTCATACAGTTCTGCAAGCTGCCTCATCTCTCCTGAAACCTCAGCCCCTTCTTCAGCTGCCTTCACTCTCCTGATCACATCGTGCTGATAGCTATGCCAGTTCTCATGCCCCAGTGTCTTCAAAACACTATCCATGTCACCCTGATGTTGCTCTATGTCTACGCTAATCCGATCAGGATGCCTGCCACCATTCACACATTCGCCCAGCGTCCGCTTTTCCAATTTCTTATCTGTATCCAAATACGGCACCAAGGAAAGATCCAAAATCTCAGCAAAATAATTCTCCGCCTTCACCAATCCAATCTCTGGATTTTCCCGCAATTCATCCCTCAGCTCCGCTAGTTTACCTAGGCCGATTTTCCTTGCCACTTTCACCGTTCGTTCAATCACAGCCACCATATCGACTTTCTCAAACACCGCCTCATTCAACTGCCGCAACTGCTCAGAAATTTCATCCTTTTTCTCCGCCAAATGGTCGCCCCCCATTAACTCACTTTCCGCCCTTATCATTCGCACGCCAATCCCGCGCTCCTCATCTCGGCTCCGCTCCCCCAATTCTACCGCTTCACCCCCGCCTAGCTTTTCTCCATTACTCATTCTATTTCAAACTCTTCACAAACTCCCGAAACAGCGGATGTACATTTAGCGGTCGGCTCTTGAATTCCGGGTGGGCCTGCGTTGCCACAAAGAACCTATGTTTCGGCGCCTCAACAAACTCTACCAATTTTTCATCCGGCGAAGTCCCAGATACCATCAGTCCGCCTGCCTCGATTTCCGGCAAAAACTTCTGATTCACTTCATAGCGATGCCGATGCCTCTCTGTCACTTCCTGCGCACCATAGACCTTCGCTGTCTTACTGCCCTGCTTCAGTTTTGCCGGATAATCTCCCAAACGCATCGTCCCGCCAGTCGACTCTTTACCTTTTTGACCATCCATGATATAGATTACATTCGCACCTTCTTCTGCTCCAAATTCTTCCGATCCAGCCTTTTCCAGTCCTCCCCTTCTCGCCGCCGCAATCACCGCACACTGCATACCCAGGCACAACCCCAAATATGGCTTTCCGGTCTCTAGTGCATAATCCGCCGCCTTAATTTTTCCCTCTGTACCACGCATCCCAAATCCACCCGGAACTACAATTCCGTCCACTCTGTCAAGTTCCTTCTTAGTCACCTCCTCCGCATTGATCCACTCGATCTCGAGATTCACCTTTTCCCAAGCCGCCGCCGCTTTCAAAGCCTCTGTCACACAAATATATGCATCATCATTTCCCACGTACTTCGCCACCAGTCCAACTCGTACTGTCTTCGCCCATTTTTTGCCTCTCAATCTAGAAAACTCCTGCCACTGACTCATATCTGGCTCACCTTCGTCGCCGACAAACTTATTCAAAATTTGCAACACACCCGACTTCAGCACATTAAACGGCACATCATACACCGACTCAATATCCGGCAAATTCAACACCGCATCTTTATCAATCCCCGAAAACGCCGCGATTTTCTCACAAATCGACCTCGGTGCCGGCCGTTCCGTCCGACATACCACCACATCTGGAATAATCCCAAACCCCCTCAGATCCTTGAGCGCATTCTGTGCCGGCTTGGTCTTCAACTCCTTCGAAGTATTGATCCACGGCACATACACCACGTGCACATACAGGCAATTCTCTCGCCCCACGCGATCCGCAAACAGTCGTATCGCCTCAATAAAACTCAACCCCTCATAATCTCCCACTGTCCCCCCGATCTCCACAATGTGAATCTCACTTCCTTCGCCGGCCTTCGCAATCTTTTCCTGCACCAAATCCGTAAAATGCGGCACCATCTGCACCGTCTTCCCCCTAAACCCGCCATGCCTTTCCTTATCAATTAATTCCTGATACAGCGCCCCTGACAAAACACTCGAATATTTATTCGTCTCAAAGTCCAAAAATCTCTCATAATGCCCCAAATCAAGATCGGTCTCCTTCCCATCGTGCGTCACAAAACATTCCCCGTGCTCCACCGGGTTCAATAACCCCGCGTCCACGTTCAAATAAGGATCGCACTTCTGAATCGAGACCTTATACCCCTTCGCTTTCAAAATCGCCCCAATCGCCGCCGCCGTAATTCCCTTCCCCACTCCCGACAACACCCCCCCAGTCACAAAAATATATTTAGTTCCACTTTGCTGTTTATTTTTCATTTGGGCACCTCCTATCCTTCCCTGATCATTATTTGCCCACACTTCTTAACCTTATTCTAGCACATGCCGCCTTGATCATGCAACTCTAAGTATAATATATACTCACCTCCTCTATCCTTCATCCGTAGTGGGAGCTTCAACCTAAAATTTGGCCCCACCAGAGACATTGGCTCTGCCGGCTGCAGCTGGTCTGTATCTACCGGTGCTTTCTACGAACTACTCAATGCTAATGCATACTACCTCGGCCTCGTCGATCCTGATGTCCATCCTTCTCATGGTCCCTACGGTCGCTGGTTTGGTTTTCCCATCCGCTGATAAAATAATATCAGATCATCCCGAGATATAGTATAATCGTCCCATGGCAAATTATCTCTTCATCGACGATAGCGGATCAAAGCAGTGGAGAACCCCATATGCTAAAGATTTCGTAGAAAATACCCCAGAGCATTCACCTGCTCAAAGAGTTCATTAACAATTTCTGGTATCCCCTTTTTCTACAGCATAATCTCCAGCTAGTTGCCATTGTAGTAGATAAACGATATTTTGAAACCGCTAGCAGGTCAGAAATTCCGTTAGAAATAGCCGCTAAAGCCTTGTTCGACCAAACCGAAACCCATCCGCACAAAGATTGTCACATCATATTTGATCAAATGGATAGCCAGCTCAAATCCAGCAAACACGACCAAGGCAAGATTTTACGGATTTCCAATACTAACATTAAACTAGACGATGGCGGCTACGCAAAAAAATCCACCATACCTCAATACGTTTCGACAAATCTTGTAAATCTAATTTTCTTCAACAAGCCCCTCATACTACAAAAATAAAGCCCAAAGGCTTTCTTTTTGTAATGGCGGAAGCGAGAGGATTCGAACCTCCGGTACGGTTGCCCGCACACACGCTTTCCAAGCGTGCTCCTTAAACCACTCGGACACACTTCCACTACCTATATTTTATCACATTTCCCCTAAAATCCAATCCCCAATTCATCAAACTCAAACCATGAAAAAGGAAGGCCGTGGGGCCTCCCTTTATACGAGGTATCTATAAAGCGTATATATGAACGATGACTCGTATTATAGTCTATCCTTATTGGTTCATCCCATGGCACCACCTCCATTAAATCAAAGACATGTTACCATGGTTTATGCAGCATCTGCAGTTGCGCCAGCCTCTCCGGACTCATCAGCGGCTTCATCAGAATCTTCGGGAGCCTGCTGCTCACCCTTTTCCGTATTCTCGCCACCATCGGCGTTTTCCTGCAGATCATCTGTCTTAGTTTCTTCGATCACAGTTTCTTCTCCACTGTTCTCTACCACTACCGGCACCGGAGCACTGAATGTAGCTGCCTGCACCTCCGGTGCAGACTGGGTACCGTTAGTAGGTTCGCTGTTGTCGCCGCCACCTTTAGAGGTAAGGTCCTCGTCGTTAGGTGCAACTGCTTTGTATCCACATTTCGAGCAAGCGTTTTCAGCGCCGGACTCATCACAAGCCTCGTTTTCAACGATCACT
>CANBER010000033.1 GCA_947367795.1 uncultured Candidatus Saccharibacteria bacterium | reverse complement strand
GGAGGAGACGAGAGAAGAGGATGCAAGCATCCTCATCCGAGACGACGAGCAAGGAGCAGGAGCGAAGCGACAAGAAAGCCTAGTTAGTACACACTAGGTTATTTATACCAAATTGAAGAAGAGAGGGGCTAGACATCAAAAAATCCCCAGCCACCAGCCAGGGACTTTCAATCTACAGTTTACTCAGAAACTGCATCAATATGTCGAATAAACACAAGGTCATCCACAATCCCTACAATCGCAGAAATCACCATAACCCACCCAACAATCGCGAGCACCGCACCTACACTAATCACCATATAAATACCCAGCGCCAGCATAATCATCGAAAGCAGCAATACATAAAACCACTCCTTAATCCCAGCTGAATGCATTTTAATCGCAGTATTCATACGCACTAACGCACCATAAATCATCCAAGCACCGACCACGATACCAATGAACTGGCCTAGTTGCTGCCACAACACTACCGCAATCACGCCAAACACTAGCGCAATAATTCCGTACAATAGGTCATTGTTATAAAAATCATATTTCCCGTGCACCGCAAAATAATTAATAATCTTATAAACACCTTTGATCATCAAGAAGATGCCCACGACATAGAAAATCACCTTTGTCATGCCTTCCGGAGCGATCAAGAGCAAAATGCCCAAAGCTCCAATCACCAATGACTCAAAAATCGCCATCCAGCTGGTACTCTTTGCCCGCTTCAAAATAAATCTGTCTGCAGATTTTGTACTTGTGCGCTTGCGACTCGATGTTTGTTTTGTACTGGTCGACTTCGCAGTTTTAGTCGTCTTCTTCGCCGTCGTACTCTTCGACGTAGACTTTGTTGCCATTTTGCCTCCTATTTATCGTGACGACTTCCCACCGCCACATACTACTATTTACCTTATTATACTACATACGACATCAAAAATAAACATTAACTTTACTCCCCTCACGCATTCCTGCCAGCTTTATTATCTCTCGACAGTGCGTCATCATTCCCTGCAAATCAGATTGTATCTGTACATTGCTAGCAAGCTGATTCATTACGCCCACTATATCACACGCCCCAAACCTGTCCCACACCTTCGGGATAACTTCTATGCCATCTCTTGCGATTTGCATCACATCTCTCACACTTCGTTTTAGCATAAACTCCATCACCTGACACTTCAATAAACTTATGGCTTCACAATTATTCTTCGCCAAATTGCTTATCCCATTAATACAAACAAAAGCCTTTGCCATACTAAACAAAAAATCCGGCGGCACAAACTCATACTCTAAACAGACATTCATCATATCAAGAAAATAATACGTGATATCCTTCCCCTTTACCGTTTCGCAAAACCTACCACAATCTTCTCTAAACTTCTGGCGTTTATGTAAATCCATATCTCCATAATCTACCAAAATTTCAAATAGCTTTTCATCATCACCCATGTACGCCGCCAAAAAGAATTCCCGGCACATTTTCGTCTCTTCAGGCGTCATTATGCACAACAGCCCCATGTCCAAAAACCACATATTCCCCTCCTCATCCACACAAACATTTCCACCATGCGGATCACCATGGAACACTACGGGCTGATCATTCAAAAGCGCCCAAAAACTCGAGCGAATATAGCTATTTAATGCCTGACTCACTTTCACCCGCTCCTGTCGGGTAAACTTAATCTTATTAATCGTAGGATAGCTCACAAATTCCATCACTAATATATTCTCCGTGCAAAATTCACTATACAATTTTGGGACCATAATACTCGTCGTGCCTGCCACCCTGCCATTCACGTTCTCCGCAAAATCCCCATAACATTTGATGTTCCGTTGTTCATGTTCAAAATCCGTCTCCTCATATATCCACTTCAAATACAAATCCAGCGCTCGCTCGCCTCCAGTAAAATTCCTAAACTTCACCCACTTACCAAATCTCCGCATCATCTTCTTCAATATCGCTACATCTTTTGCAATTCCCGAAGCCACATCTGGTCGTTTTACCTTTATTACCACATCTTCACCCGTTTTTAGTCTCGCCCGATGCACTTGAGATACAGAAGCTGAGCCTATTGGAGTCTCCTCAATCTCTGCAAAGATCCCCCTCAAATCATCTCCATATTCCCTTTTCAAAATTCTCTGAATCTCCCTAAAACTAATTGGATTACAATCATCGCAAATCTCCACCAATTTTTGTCGGTCGTCTTCAGTAAATATTTCTCCATAATTCTGCATCGCTAACATTTGCGCCAATTTAATATAAACCACACCCATCCTTTCCGCAAACTTTCGCAAAACCTCACCCGTATTCTGACGTAAAACCACTCTGCGCCACATCGCGAACATTACCTGAATGTATAGCTTCATACTCCTTCTCATATCTTATATGATAAGATACATTCCTTCGTCTGTCCAACATTCCACATTCTTATCCCCTCATGCTATAATAATATTCATGGATACCGCTTATGATTTTGATTCGTTTGATTCTTCTGACATCTTTGATCCACTTGCGCCATATCGCTCCGAAAATCCCGAGGACGAAGATCAATCTGTCGAACCAGCTACCACACCCTACGAGTCTACCGAGTATCAAGACCTCCAACAATTTTATCACGACCAAGATCCCGCTTATTCCGACAAATATCGCTCGGCCTATTGGGCACTCATCAGCTTCGCCTACGAAAAGCTCAAGGAAACTCCCATTTTCCACGACTGGCGCCACGCTCAATTTGACTGCCAATTCGGCAAATGCGCTCTCTGCGGCAAGCCCATGACGCGCAACGGTTTCTATGGCGCTCAAGTCGATCATATCGTCCCCCGTTACCACTATGGCTCCAACTACGCCGACAACCTCTGTCTCATTCATGGCAAATGCAATCGTCAAAAAGGCGCCAAACACGCCGATTATATCTACCCTAGCTGGGCCAAGCCCAATCAATTCGCCGAAGAGCTCGACGAGACCGCCTGGGAAATCCTCCAAGACATTTACCCCGATTTTCCCGACCACGTCCCTGCAGATCTCCTTGAAGAACCAAGCATCGTTACCCGTCCTACCTCTTCTTACCCACACACTCTCGACGACGAAGAACTTGAGTTTGAAGACTTAGACAAACTCAATTCTGATACTTATACCGAAGGAGAGATCAACCTCGAGGACATTCCCTTCTAACCATCAAAAAACCTCCGCCTCAGACGCATCAACATCTGCTTCAGAGGTTGGTGCCGAACTATTGAAAGAGTTCGGACTCTTTTATTATACCACCATAGTTGATTCCACTATATTATTTTAAGTATTTAAGTTATTTTATGAGCGGAGATAATCTCCGAGCCACTTTTTCTTCAGAATTGGCACCTATAAGGTGTTACAATATCTTTATGAAGAAAATAAAATTTCCAGAGCATTCAGCGGCTGAATTTAAAGAATGTCGAGGTAAAAGAACGGCCACTTTGCCGGACGACCTTTGGGAAAGCATTGCTGCTTTTTCCAATACGCATGGAGGAGTAATCTATTTAGGTATCAATGATGATGGGGACGCTATCGGGCTAGACAATAAAGAATTAGATAAACTACAAAAAGATTTGTCGATACTGATAAAAGGCAAATTTAATACGCAACCAAAGGTGAAAACTATATGCAATAGCGATTATATTGAGGCACACATATTGGAGTTAGAAGCATATAATAAACCTATCTACAGCAAGAAGGTGGGGCCGCGCAAGATTTATGTGCGTCAAGGCTCGACTAATGTTCTAGCGTCGGATGAAGAAATGCGCAGTTTATTTGCTGGAGCGAGCGGTGGCGGAGAAAATCAAACAGTGGAAGGAGATTTTACTACCTTAGTAGATAAGGGAAAACTGGATGATTATATATCTCGAACTGGACTTAAAAATATTACTTTTTCAAATTTGGAAGAAAAATTGAAGAAGCTAAAAGCACTTAAGGACTTTAAACTCACTATCTTTGGCCTAGTAGCCTTCGGAAAAGACTCCGTCATTGATGAATCACTTAATAATATCTACATTGATTTTAAGGTTTTTCCTGGCACCAGCAAGGTTGATACGGAAAGTCTTGATAAGATTTATCGAGATCGCACAGAGTTTCATGGTGACATTGTCAGGCAATTTTTGCAAGCTTTTGAATATATCAAATCAAAATTGCCAAAAGAAGCTGTTCTTAATAAAGAGACCGGACTACGTGAAGACAGGTATATTTTACCAGAAGAAGCCTTGCGCGAGGCATTGGCTAATGCACTTGCTCATCGGGATTATCTTGTGCAGAATTCCTGCGTAAATGTTGACTTGTACGCCGATCGCATAGAGTTGTCTAATCCGGGCGAAAGTCTAATTGCAATAGAAGACCTAGAAAAGGCATCTTCTAAAGCTCGTAATCCAAGCTTAATCGAATTCCTTAAGGCATATAATATTACAGATAAAACTGCACGTGGCATTCCAACAATCTATCAGGCTGCAAGAAATCGTGGGCTCTTGGATCCGAAATTTGAAAATATTTCTGGCGATTTTAAAGCCACGCTCTACTTTTCTTCCCCTCACTCTGGTAGAGATAAAGAATGGGTAGAAAGAATTGCAGTAAGTTGCAATTTAAAGGATACGCAAAAGAATGCTCTAGTATTCATAAAAAATAACGGTTCAATATCTAATAAACAATATTGTGAATTAAATCATATGAATAATCGAAATGACGACAAACAAGCACGCCGAGAACTAAATAGGCTCTTATCTGCAGGGCTTTTAATTAAAGAAGGAACGGGACCGGGCACAAGATACAGATTAATCGACCGAGGCATAGAGGTATAGAGGAATAGCTATCCGGACATTATCCGGACATTATCCGGACATTATCCGGACATTACGACCTCTGTAAAATCAATCCCATCCGGACATTGACCGGATGTTTTGCCATGTAATCTAAAAAGAAGAGTTAAATAAACAAAAAGCACCATCTTTCTATGGTGTCTATTCTCTGGTGCGGGTGGAGAGAGTCGAACTCTCGTCTTATCCTTGGGAAGGATACATAATAGCCGTTATACGACACCCGCAAACAACTTCATTATATCACACTTTTACTCGTCTGTGTGATCTTCAGATGTAGTTTCTTCCACTACCTCCTGATCAATACCAAGCGTAATATATTCCTTTACCTTATCTTCTTCGTATAACGCAAGCACTTGTTCATCAAAAGTCAAAAAACTCACTTTAAGCGAAGCATAATTCACCTGCGTATCCGTTTTTTCAATCAATTTCACAAAATAGTACCCATCACCATTATTCGACAAAAACTTCTCACTCACTTGCCCCACTTCCATCGTCATGGCTTTATTTGAGCGACCGCCATCCACGTTCATATTATCCACCAACGACCCAGTCTCCTCATATTGCACATCTTCTCCTAGCTCATTTGCCACCGCTAGCAAATCACCACCATTTCCCTGCAACAGCTGCTCTACTCGCCGCGCCAACTCCTGCGCCCGTTCATCAATCGCCTGCGACACTTTCGCCTTAGTCAATGACAAATATAGCATCCTGCGATACTCCATCCGATTCATCCCAAAATTATCATTCACAATCTTGAGAAAACTCTCTTCACTTCTTTCCACGCCCCCTACTTTACGATGATCATCAAACGCCTGATCAATCTCCGCCTCTGTCACCGTAATTCCCTTTTCTTTCGCCAACTTCACCGCGTAAGTATAAGCCACCGCCGAACGCATCGCTGCCTCCTTGTATCCTTCACGTACCATATCCGCATCCGCACTCGTACCCAACTGACCACCTTGCTGCTCCGACGTCACCAAATTACTCCGATACAACATCAAATAATCGCTATATCGCACCCTTTCCCCCGCCACTTCTGCCACTGGCACCGGCAAGACCTGCGTCACCCGATAAATCATATCTCCCGCATCTTGAAACTTATACAGCATCGCCCAACCCGCAACCACCATCAACACCAAAGCCACCACCGCCACTGCCACGGTGTTGATGATGAGTTTATGCTTCGCATATTGCATCGGATATTTAAACTTCCGCCCCTGCGCTAGCACTTCTTCGCGCCGCTGCTCGACTCGTTCTCTTTCCGTCTTCGGTTTTTCTTTAAATAAGCTCATACCTCAAGTCCACACCCTTTATTTATCTATTCTGGTAGCCTGGGCGGGAGTCGAACCCACAACCTTCTCCTTAGGACGGAGCTGCTCTATCCAATTGAGCTACCAAGCCATACGTACATTATATCATAATCTATCATACACGCTCAGGCCATGCCCCTTGCCCGTCAAAAAGGGCCTCGGGTAGAGGCCCTTTCTTTAGCGAGTGTATTTCTCATTCAAATCTGAATAATCGTACAATTCCCCCTCTTTAAACCAAAGTTTAATCTCTTTTTTCGCTTCTTCTTTGTTGCCACTAGCGTGAATCAAATTCGGCACGCCCATTCCTTTAGCGTCAGAATAACCAAAGCTCATGTGCGCATAATCACCGCGAATCGTACCCATCTCTGCAGATTTCGGCTCAGTCGGTCCGACGATCTTGCGTACCAAAGGCACCGCCTCGACGCCTTCAAGTACCATCGCAATCACCGGCCCAGTCATCATATAGTTTAAGTTATACCGGAAAGCCTGCTCGCCACGTCGCGTAATCATCTGCCCAATCTCTTCGTAGTGCGTACGATAATGATCCTCATCTGGCATCACCATCTTAAGCCCCACAATCTTCAGTCCCACTCGCTCAAATCGTGTAATTAGCTCGCCCACAATCCCCCGCTGAATCGTATCCGGCTTGAACACCACCAAGCTTCGCTCGACCAAATCTTTTTCTTTTCCCATAATACTCCTTTACTTTTTCTTATTATATCATATCTTTATTAAATGAAAACTATCCTTCGTCCGTAGTGGAGTCGTCGCTCTGGACAGCGGTTCTCTGAGGCGCTTCGGCCTCAATAGTTACGGCTGGTCTTCGGCTTCAGGGGCGTTTACCTCTGTTACTTCTGCTACCGCGTACCACCTCGTCTTCAATGAG
>CANBER010000032.1 GCA_947367795.1 uncultured Candidatus Saccharibacteria bacterium | reverse complement strand
TCGGTGAACTATCGGTCGGCTAGGAATATAGGCTTTAAGATAGCAATACCAGTTTGACCTCTGTTGCTATTGACAAATTCAATAATGTGTGCTACAATAAGAGAGTAAGGCTCACAAAATATAATGTGTGGGAGCATTTTAACCTTCTCCATATATCAGGGAGGTGATTTCATGGAGAAAAATCCAAGTCTGTTAGACAATCAAGGTTTTGACCTATGGGCAAACAACTATGACAGGGATGTAAACTTGTCTGATGAAACCAATACTTATCCGTTTGCAGGATATAGGCAAGTATTGGGTGAAATCTATGCAGATATTCTGCAAACAGGTGCAAAAAAGGTATTAGACTTAGGCTTTGGCACAGGAGTTTTGACTAAGAAACTATACGATGCTGGCATAGAAATTTATGGTCAAGACTTCTCCGGGCGAATGCTTAAACTAGCCCAAGAGAAAATGCCAGCAGCGAAACTACATCAGGGTGATCTACAAAATGGGTTGGTCGATGATTTGAAATGTGAAAAATATGATGCGATCGTTGCGACCTATTCTTTGCATCATCTCAATGACAGTAAAAAAGTAGAGTTCGTCAAAGAATTGCAACAGTTACTAAGTCCTGGAGGCGTGATTTATATCGGTGATGTAGCCTTTGTGACACGTGAGGGTTTAGAGCAATGTCGAACCAGAGTTGGCAGAGGCTGGGATACAGCAGAAATCTATTTTGTGTCAGATGAGTTTTGTCCTAATTTTGTAGATTGCACATTTAATCAAAAATCAATGTGTGCTGGAATCTTTAAAATTAAGAGATGAAGTCAATACTAACAACAAGAAGTCTCCTTTGGAGTAGGTCTGGCGTGGCTGAAGGTATCTAACGGAAAACTTAACCCTCGCTGGGAAACTGGCGAGGGTTCTTTCCACTCTAGATTTGTTTTATCTTGGCAACAAGTTGCTCCACCTTCTCGGTATCGCCTCGTCTAGCATAATCGCCAAACACGATTAACGGACGGACTAGCACTCTGAGCCTCACCTTCTCTCGCAAGGTATTATCTGCTCCGTAGGCATCCAACATTGCACTTCGTAGATCTTCGCTACTAACATCCATAAAATCGCCAGCCTCGTCAAAATAGCACATCTCACTAAAATCAATGATGCCAACCCTACCATCATCATCGACAAAGATATTCCCATCACCGAAGTCGCCGTGTGAGTAAACGATATTCTCGCCCAGTTCCTTCAGTTTGGCTGGAATAGTCTCAAACACAAACTCATCAAGTCGAGCAATTTCTTCTTCAGAAAAGTAATCCAAAAACCTGTCGTGTGACTTCTGATAACGCTCCTGCCAAGCAGCAAGTTCCTTGTCTAATGTAAACACCTCGGCATCCTCTGGATGAGCCTGGTGTAGTTTATGTAAAACTGAGGCTAGTTGCGAACCAATGCTCTGGTAGTCTGGGTTTGGTAGCGTATCGAGCGACTGCCCAACTACACCATAGATACCAAGATAACTGTCATCTGGAGAAACCCAACCCACCTTCTGCGTATTGATGCCGAGGTTGAGCGAGTTTACAAACTCCAAAGCCTTGATTTCTGGCTCATACTTCACCTCTGGTGACTTCCTGAACTTAAAAACGATGCGACCGTTGTCGATAACATAGCCACGACTCCAAAAACCATCATCAGCCAGTTTGATTTGAGTAGGTAGAACGCCTGTGAGCTGTTCGATGGTTTGAAGTTCGTTGTCTTTCATAGTATAATTTTATTATGAAAAATGAAATAAATCTAGTAGAAGTTCAGTTGGAGCGAGTCACTGAGTCGACTCGGCAAGCACTCTGGAACTTGTTGCAATATCTGTTATTTGAAACCAGTCCATCAGGCAAGAATGTGGCTAACGAAGATGGAAGTTTTGACTACAAGTATTTTAGCAATTACTTCACCGATAACGATCGGGATGCTTATCTTATTAAGTCGAAAACTGGCGAGTTGATGGGGTTTGTGATGATAAATCAATATCTCCAAAAGATAAAAACTGGGCACTCGATTGCTGAGTTCTTAGTGCTGCCGAGGTTTAGGCGAAATGGAGTGGGTAGTGAAGTGGCAAAACGGTGTTTTGCAATGTATCCTGGAAATTGGGAAGTCAGTCCAGCAGATGGGAGTGATTCGGCTTACAAGTTTTGGAAAACGGTGATTGATGAAGTGACAGGCGTAGACAGCAAACTAGAGGATGGGCTATTCGTTTTTAACACGGAGGAGAATAAGAAGTGAGTATCGTAGAACAAATAACGGCGTTGGTTCGGCAGAAGTCTGATGAGTATCGAACGAACGACCCAGGACAGTATGATTTCTGGAACGGACATCTGAAATACGTCTATCACGAGGCGACAGAACTGGCGAAACAGTATGGAGCAGACCTAGAAATTGTGCAACTTGGAGCATTACTGCACGATATTGCTTTGTTGGAGAAAGTGGGCTCGAAAGCCGACCATCACGAAAATGGCAAGAAGTTGACTGAACAGATTCTACAAGAGTATAACTACCCTGAAGATAGGCTTAGACGAGTGCTTGGTTGTGTCCTCCATCATCGTTCTAGTAAGGATGCCGAGAATATCGAAGAACTCTGCGTAGCGGATGCAGATATCTTGGCTCATTTTGGCAACATTCCAATGCTATTTGATGCGGCTTACAACTTGCATAAGATGGTAGGACTAGAAAACGTGCGAGAATTTATGCGAGAAGCGTTTGAAAAGGACTTTGACGACCTAAGCGAGAGGACGAAAGCAGAATTTGGGCCAAGATATAAAATAATTTATGAGGTGGTTTTGGGAGAAGAAAATGACTAATTCAATGGATAATCGAGGACTTCTTTGAACAGATGCTTGTCTAATCCGAAATTCGAAACTCCAGAAGCTACCTTTGAGGCTTGTCGTGCTCGTATCGATGCTGCCGAGACGGCTATGAACGACATCGCCGATGATATTACTGAAATCGACAAAACTTTGAACGACCCGAACTCCATCAAGATGACGAAGGAAGATTTCTTGAACCTGCTTGCTACCTCTGCCGAGAAACTAAAAAACGGCACTTTTGCCGAGAAGGACGCTATCGCCAGAGTATGGTTCTTGAACCTACGAATTGGCGAACAAAAAGAGGTCTCCTACCTCTGTAAAACGGAGCTAAAAGACCTCGTCAAATTTGGAAATGTCCTTTCTGGTGGTTCCGGGCGGACTTGAACCGTCGACACAAGGCTCTTCAGGCCTCTGCTCTACCAACTGAGCTACAGAACCATCTGTGGTTATTATAGCACTTTTTGAAGGAAAAGTAACCCCCGAAATGCGACTTTTGTTATAATATAGCCTCACCTCCTCTATCCTTCGTCCGTAGTGGGGATGTCTATTTGTCTTATGGTTCTTTGAGGTACTTCGGCATCTATGGTTACGGTTGGAGCTCGATCTCTGTGACGCTTGACCAAATTACTTCTGCTAGCGCGTACTTCCTCAACTTCTATGAGTCTAGTGTTGATCCGTCGTATGGCCCGCTCAATCGTTGGTATGGCTTCCCCATCCGCTGACTAATGTAAGAGTGCTGATGATCAGCCCCCCATATCTCCATTGTATCATACTTTATCGAAAAAGTCAATAGGTGCGTGTTCGGTTTTTAGATGATAACAGAGGTAAAGTTGTGGAAAACTCATCATACAATTCGTCACAAATTTAGGAAAAATCAATCTTGACTCGGATTCTGGTCATGGTAAAATGAAGTTAGGAGCTCGGACGGGTCTGACGTTGAGAGACGTCTGAGGTCTCAAATATTAAACTAGCACCGGGTGTTCGTAAAATGTGCTATAAGCTGTAAATTCCCACTGAGGTGGGAATTTTTGTGATATAATCAGATTAGGCCCGAATGGCGGAATTGGTATACGCGTTCGACTTAAAATCGAATGGAGAAATCCATATGGGTTCAAGTCCCATTTCGGGCACCACGGGATAAAAAAGGTCTTTTTTGATCAGCTGTGCAGGAGCTCCAGCGGATGGCGACTGGAGATTTTTGATGTGCAGGCGTAAACGATAGATTTTGTTTACCGTTTTTTGACCAATGTAGTATAATCAGAGTAATAAGAGTGAGGAATAGAATGAAAAATCCGAAAATTACCCGGAAAATTACCCAAGGAATGTACGTTTTGACAACTCCGGAGGGCGGGTGCGTAGTGGACGCGGTGTCACGCGTCAGCGCGAGTGAACGGCCGAGATTCGCAGTGGCTGTGGCCAAAAAGAATCATTCACATCAGTTGCTAGCGGATGGTGAGAAGTTTGCACTGTCAATTGTCGGCGAAAAATGTGATCCGCAGATGATTGAGACTTTTGGGTTCAAGTCATGTAAGGATACTGATAAATTGGCGACGATTGAAACCGAGACAATTGAGGGTGTGCCGGTGGTGAAAGACACGCTAGGCTATCTAGTATGCAAGAAGATTGACGCAGTAGATTGTGATACGCATACTTTGTACATTGGCGAAATGATTGAGGGTGACGTCTACGAAGATGGCGTTCCGATGACTTATGCTTATTACCAGGACCACAAAGATGATTTAATCAAAACTGAGACCGAGCAGGGCAAGACCGCTTGGGTATGCAAGGCTTGTGGCTATGTGTATTATGGTGATGAAGTCCCAGACGATTACAAATGTCCTTTGTGTGGTCTGGGAAAGGAATATTTCGAGAAAAAGGTTTAGAATTATGGATTAATCACTTTGGCTTAGCGAAATTAAACTAAAATGATGGAGGTATCATAATGACAGCAGATGCTAAAGACCGAGTATTTGAAATCATTAAGCTGGAGGAAAAGCGCCAAAGTGAGGGATTGGAATTAATTCCGAGTGAAAATTATGTTTCGGCCAATGTACTGAAGGCGATGGGGTCCGTATTGACTAATAAATACAGTGAAGGCTATCCCGGGAAGCGTTATTATGGTGGCAATGAGAACATTGACCAGATTGAAAGCTTAGCGATTGACCGGGCGAAACAGCTTTTCAACGCCGATCATGCCAACGTGCAGCCACATTCAGGGGCGAATGCGAATGAGGCGGTGTATTATGCTTGGTGCCAGCCGGGAGATACGATTTTGGCGATGTCGTTGCCGGCGGGTGGACATTTGACGCATGGTTCTCCTGTGACGCGGAGTGCAAAAGTGTATAACTTTGTAGGCTACGGGGTGACGGAGGACGGTGATATTGACTATGATGAGTTGGAGAAGTTAGCGCACGAACATCAGCCGCAGGTGATTTTGGTGGGATATTCGGCGTTCATGAAAATACCGGATTTCGATCGGGTAGCAGCGGTCGCCAAAGACGTAGCCGAAGAGAGTGGGCATGAGGTTTTACTGATGGCCGATATGGCACACGTGGCAGGCTTGATTGCAGGCGGGGCACACCCGAATCCGCTAGATCACGGTTTTCAGGTGATGACCACAACAACGCATAAGACGTTGCGCGGACCAAGAGGAGGTCTGATCTTGAGTAAGGGCGTAGTGGGTAATCCGTTGAAGAAAGTGGAGCATACTTTGGAGAATATTCCGACTCTAATCGATCGGGCGGTGTTCCCCGGCACTCAAGGTGGGCCACTGGAGCACGTGATTGCGGCGAAGGCGGTAGCGTTTGAAGAAGATCTGCAGCCGGAATTTCATGACTATGCGCGCATGATCGTGGAAAACGCTAATGTTCTGGCGGAAGAGTTGAAGCGTTTAGGATTCGTACTGCAAGGAGACGGGACGGAAAACCATTTGATCCTGGTGAATGTGAAACAGAGCTTCGGGATCGACGGGAAGTTCTACGAAGCTGCGCTGGATAAAGTTGGGTTGACTTTGAATGCTAATGCCCTACCTAGCGATGCGGGTGGTGCTTTCCGGCCGTCTGGTGTGCGTCTGGGGACACCAGCGATGACGACGCGAGGTCTGGGCCAGCAAGAGATGATGCGCGTAGCAGAATGGATGAAACGCGTGGTGGAGATTTGCATAGAAGCTAGTGATGAAGAAGCGCTCGACGGCTACGAGAGTGAGCTTGAAGCAATTCGAGAAGAAGTGAGGAAATTGGCGTTGGATTTTCCGGTGCCAGGCATTAAACCGCAAGATAGATAAGGAGTAAAAAATGGCAGAAAAGACCGCAAGACGGACAAAGACCGATCGAGCCGAGGTGGACGGTATAGAGAAGAAAGAGACTCAGAATATGGCGCAGGCAGTACTGGGGATACTGCCAAGCGCGGAAGAGTTAGCGAAATATGAAAAAGTGATTCCGGGTGGGGCAGAACGAATTTTGGAAATGGCAGAAAACCAAGCGCGCTATCAGCAGGAAGCAGAACAGCAAGTTTTGGCAGCAAGCGTGCGCACAGAGAGGATATTACAGGCAATTACTTTTGTGTTGGCCTTGGTAGCGGGAGGTTTAGGAGGGGCTTTACTTTTAAACGGTAGTGAATTAGCAGGACTAATCATTATTTTAATTGATGCGGCAGCACTGGTAGGGATAACTTTATACGGCAAGAAGGAATAGAAGCTGCTGGGAACATATATTATAATATAGCCTCACCTCCTCTATCCTTCGTCCGTAGTGGGTTCGTCTCTCTGGGCTACGGTTCTCTGAGGTCCTTCGGCCTCGCTGGTTACGGCTGGAGCTCAATCTCTGTGGCGTTCACCTCTGTTACTTCTGCTACCGCGTACTACCTCGACTTCAATGCGTCTGGCGTCAACCCGTCGTACGGCCCGTACCATCGTTGGGTCGGTTTTCCCATCCGCTGCCGAGCGATAATGTGGGTGATATAACTTAAACAAAAATAGCCCTGATGGGCTGAGGTATCTAGGTGGTGGAGACGATCGGACTTGAACCGACTACCTCAGCAATGCGAATGCTGCGCTCTACCAGGTGAGCTACGTCCCCGTCTGGTTGTATTATATCACATTTTGGATATTAATGAGTAAAAAATAGATGGGTGTTTGTCTAGGCTACATCCTTCGTCCGTAGTGGGAACGTCAATCTGGACCACGGTTCTCTGAGGGCCTTCGACGCTGGTTACGGCTGGAGCTCAA
>CANBER010000031.1 GCA_947367795.1 uncultured Candidatus Saccharibacteria bacterium | reverse complement strand
TCAAAATCGAGCCTTCGGCCGTGATTTTGACCCGCGTCAGCCTAGTATATGATCTTAAGAAACTGTATCTAAACCCTCATCCCTATTTATTATGAGCAGCGGATGGGGAAGCCGAGCCAACGAGAGTCTGGGCCGCGCGACGGGTTGACGTCAGACGCATTGAAGAAGAGGAAGTATGCGGTAGCAGAAGTAACTTGGTCAAACGCCCGTGAAGCCGAAGGCCATCCGTAACCATCGAGGCCGAAGGCCCTCAGAGCACCGTTGCTCAGAAGGACGGTCCCACTACGGACGAAGGATAGAGGAGGTGAGGCTATATTATATTAATCTGTTGGCTTGTTTTACGCTATTATTTGCTGTTGCGATACGTTGTATTGTTATCCGCGTGGTGGCTCGCCTTCGGGCTCGGAGAGGAGTTTTTTGGACTTAATCTCATAACGGCGGCCATTGACGGGCGAAATGAAGTAGTCTTCCGCCAAGAGATTGACGAACATCGTGAGGTCCTTGTCGTCCATAATGATGATCGAACCGTCGTCATCGGTCATAAGCTCGAGCTGCATTTCGTCGGCGTAGTCAATGAGTTTGTCTTGTGGCATTTCCTCGGCAATGTCGAGGGACTGGAGTTTCTTGACTAGAGGTTTTTTGTCCTGAAGTAGAGTATTAAGAGTGAGACCTTCGGCGAAGGAAAGCTTATATTTATCGGTGAGCTCCTTGGCTTTGGCGTCAGCAATGACTTGACTTTTGTAATCATACTGGAAGAGGTTTTCGAATTTGGTCTGGTTGAAAATGATGACGTGACTGTCGATGATGGCGACTTGGTTATCATCGGGTACTTTGAGGGCGACTTCGGCGGAGAAGGGCTCAAAGCCCTCGCCATTAAGCTCCCAGGAGCTCCCACCTTTGAGGGCGGAAGAGGCGGAAATGGCTTTGGCGATATAGAATACCTTGGTGCCGCCCTCACTGCCGGGATAGGTGAAGCGGGCGATGATACCTTTGACTTTCTTGAACTCGTCGATGTGGTCGCTCATGGAGTCGATGTCACGATATTCGTGTTCGATGAGGTGAATCAGGGTTTCGGCGCGGCCGACGTTGGAGAGTTTGGTACGGTAAATTACCTTATCTTCACCGTCAGATTTTTCGTATTCGCGGCATTCGAGGCCTTTGTCGGCTTCTTTGATGATGTAACCGGTGGCTTCTTGCATGAAAAGGGCTTTGACGCTGGCGGTGAGCTGGTCGGAGTAACGGACGCGGTAGGGGGTGTAATTTTTATTAAAGAGGAAGAGCTCGACGGAGACGTTGTTTTTAACTTCGTCGATTTCGTTGGCCCAATGAAAAACGTCGAAAGAATTAGATGGGGCTGTTTCTGTAGGTGTAGTGTCGATCGTAGTGTCGTCGGTCGGGACGACGGTATTAGTTGGCTGTGTATCCTGATTTTCCATATTTACCTCGCTTTTGACCTATTATAAAGCAGGTAGAAGGGAATGTAAAGAGAGTAAGATAGCTGGAGAAAAGCGGAGAAATATCGCTTAACTATTGACTTTTTTGATAAAGTGTGCTACAATGGAAGTAGGGGTAGGTTTTTGTGGCCCCTAGTAGCTTAACATAGCATTCTGAAAGAGCACAGTTTTCGGAAATAAAGGAGGGAAAAGATGAAGAAAACTAATGTGATCACGATGCTGACTCTGGTGATGAAAGTGCTGGGGCTGGTGGACTTGGTAGTGGCAGTGGCGCTAATTGGGTTTGTATGTAGAACTTGGCTGGCGCCAATAATGCAACTGAGAGTAGCCACCGTCGAGCCGGAAATGGTGAGATTTTTGATGCGGACGTTGTTGATTTTGCTGGGTTCGCTGGCGATCTTGCAGTGGTTGTGGGCGAGTCGGGTCAAACTCGAAGAACAGGTTTATATTGCCTGTGATCACCGGGTCAGCCTGGAACAGATTGCGGCGGCGATTGGAGCGGTAGCGATTTGTTTGGTGATGAGCTGGACGGAGCATGCCTTGTGGCAGCTCATGAGAGTAACTGTAGTGATGGCAATAGCAGGGCTGATAACACTGCTGTTTGCTAAAGTACTTGCGGTAATGATTGATTGGACCGCGAAAGAGAATCTTTGATTTTAGGAGGGGTAAAATGAAAGAATTATTAAGCGTGACTTTTAGACAGACCTTTATGATTGTCTATGTGGTGTTGTTGCTGCTTTGCATCACGCAGATGAAAGAGCTCTACGCTGAGGGCGATGCCAATTTGGTAGAGTATGAAGAAGGCATGACAGCAAGAGAGGAAGAAGACTTCCACTTTGAAGAGTTGAAAGAAATGAAGTTATCGCCGTTGCAGCTTCCTGCCGGATGGCTGGCTTGCGTCTTGTTGAAGTGGACCGGTTGGCCGACCAAGATCTTGGTCGGATATATGACGAATATATTGGCAGTGATGTTGTCGACGATCGTGGCGCTGATTTGTCTTTTGAAGGAGAAGAAAGCGGCAAAAATTCGGAGTTCGTTGCTGTATCGGCAAAATCTGAAACCGGATGAGAAGAAGAAGGGTCGGCGTAAAGGCGTAGCCGTGATGGCACGGGCACCATATAGTATGCGATCATTTACGTATACTGTGGTAATGGTGCTGATGGCGATGCTCGGAATGATCTTTGGGCATCAGATTATGGCGATGATGCTTGCCTTGGTGCTGGTTATGATTATCGAGCTGGGATACCTGATTTATAAGCAGTATCGTGGCGAGATTCCGAGGAACACACCGAAAGATGTGCCGAAGAAGAATGTCGTGATACGTAATGTTGTATCCGATGTTCGCAGAGCTGTGCAGTCGAAGAGACGGCAGAGAGGCCCACGTGTGGGAATCGTGAGGCGGATCAAGCGTTTGGTCCGGGGATATTGAATGCTATGATTGCGGGAGGTGTCTGAGGCACCTCCTATTTTTATGAAGAATGATAGGAGAGAGTTTTCCACAATAGAAAAGATCTCTGATGGCCTCTGGAGGTTTTCCACATTGTGGAAAAGTCTGGGGAAAAAGAACAGGGAAGGAGGAAAAGAAATGGAAAAAGTGCAGGAATTTTGAAAAAAACGCTTGCGCTTCAGTGAAAACTCGTGTAAACTTAAATCAGTGGACGAACACCCATACAAACAAGTGAAATAAGATAAAATAATAAAACAAAAATCACTGAATTGCGGGACCACAAACAAATATCAAAACAGATAGTATATTAACAGGGTTTGAGATCGACCAACTAGGAGTTTTTGCGCGCGTTTGGGATACGCGAAATCTAATCCAATACGCACATCTAACAAACACCTCCCAATTAACTCTATAGGTCAATATTTTATGTTGACTAAACCCACTTTTACACTTTAAGTCTCTCAACGGCCATAAATGAGTCGAGCTTTTTGGCACGGCATTATGGTAGATATATAGTGTATATTTAAACAAAAATAACGCAAAAACAAAAACGCGGAAATTTCTAGTTGAACGGTCTCAAACAAAGGCGTCGAAGTTGTAAACTTGGCCGATAAAGCCATAAGTGATACAATGGAGACATGAAGGAACTTCATCAACCAGTGTTATGGTCGGAAGTGCTTGAGGTGTTGCAACCGAAGCCCGGAGAGTCGTATCTCGATCTCACGGCGGGGTATGCGGGACATGCGAGCAGGATTTTGGATGTGACACAGAACTATAAGGGGAGCGTACTCGTCGATCGCGATGAGAATGCGGTGAAAGTCTTGCGGGCAAAATTTGCGAGTTTGCCGATTAAAATCGTCAAGATGGATTTTTATAGTGCAGTGTTGCAGGAAATTGAGTGTGGAAACCAGTTCGACATGATATTGATGGATTTTGGAGTTTCTTCTCCGCAGCTAGATAATGGAGAGCGCGGTTTCTCGTTTGCTAAAGATGGTCCGTTGGACATGAGAATGGACCAAGAGCAGAGATTGAATGCTGAAACGATTGTGAATCGATGGAGCGAAAAGAATTTGGTCAGCATTTTGGAAGAGTTTGGTGAAGAGAAGCCAGGGCTAGCGAGGTTGATTGCGCGAGAGATTGTGCACGGGAGACCGTGGACGTCGACTAAGCAGTTGGGTGATGTGTTGGCGCGGTATGGCCGAGGGGGGAAGGTGCATCCGGCGACGCGAGCATTTCAAGCGATTAGGATTGCGGTGAATGATGAACTCGGGCAGATTGAGAAGGTACTAAGGTTGATCCCGAAAGTACTGAAGCCTGGAGGCAGAGTCGCGGCGATTACATTTCATAGTCTAGAGGACCGTTTGGTGAAAAACTGGATGAAAGAACTGACGGATCACGGTGAGGAAAGCGAGATTCGAGTTTTGACCAGGAAGCCAATAACTGCGGGAAATGAGGAGTTGTTTATCAACCCAAGAGCACGAAGTGCGAAGCTGAGAGCAGCCGAAAAAATGTAGAGTGTGGAGACTTTGCGAGTGGTTGCAGGCGGGAGCGAAGTGTGATTGGTAGACAGGTGAAAGGAGTATTTGGATCCTGTCGTTGATAAAAATAAAAACAAAATATAAAAAGGAGGCAAAATATGCCACGTCAAATTATCGTAACTAGCAACCGTTCACGCGCACAGAAAGTGCAAGTGCACTTCCGCTAGGAAAGAGTGAGGAGGGTTTCGGCGAATTCAGGCGCCGAAACCCGCTAAGTTAAAACTACGAGTGTGAGTTTGGAAGTTTTTGATGCTTGACATGGGCCGATCGGCCCGCCACAGTGGTAGAGTTAGGTCAGTGAGGAGTGGTAATATACATACATGACCTTCCCGGAGCAGCCATGTGACACTTATTGCTCTGTTGCATGGACTGCCCTGGTCTAAGTTTACAACGATATTGAAGAGAATATTAAACGTAATAAAAACAAAAAACAGCGAGGAAAGTTAATGAGACCACAAACATACGTGACCCGACGTGGCGCGACTACGACGAATTGGTCACGGAATTGTAATACGGTGCGACATACACCGAAGACGCTTGGATCGATTTCAAATGCAATGATTGTGGGGATGCTCGTGCTCATTATTGGTTTGATCTATGTGGCAAACGGTACACAGGCGACGAATTATGACTATGAGCTATCGGCGATAGAGGATGAAATTGCAGAGTTAGAGGCGAAAAAGGAAGATTTGGCAGTGGAGAAGGCGAGGTTAACGTCGATTGCGGCAAGCGAAAATAGTACGGTGGCTCAGAGCATGGAGAATGCAAGCGCCGGGGGATATGCGGATTAGGTCGCGAATCAGGGATGGGGCGTCGAGATGGCGCCCCTTGATTTTGATTATGGTATAATAGAAATATGAGTAGAAATAAAGTCGTGCGAATGGCGCTGCTTTTGGTGATGGCAGTGATTGTGGCGCGGCTTTTTAGTATTCAGATTTTGGACCATGAGGAGTGGGCGGCGAAGGCAGCGGCGCAACAGACGTTGCAGAACGTGTTGAAGGCGAAACGAGGGGAGATTTATATGATGGACGGTGGTGAACCGTCGGTTGTGGTGATGAACGCGACGGTGTATACGGTGATCGTGGATCCAATGCTGGCGAATCAGGATGAAGTGAAGGAAAAGCTGGGGCCGATTGTGAAGGAACAGCAGGTTGCGAAATGGGAGGATGTGTTTGCGGATAAGAGTTTGAGATATTATATTGTAGCGAAAAATGTGGAGCGTAAGACTGCGGAGCAGATCGTGGAGGCCGATCTTGCGGGAGTATGGTTGCAGGCGAATACGGAGAGGGTGTATCCTGAAGGAGAGTTAGCATCGACGGTGTTGGGGTTTGTGAATGCGGATGGAGTGGGACAATATGGGGTGGAGGGGACGCTGAATGAGGCTTTGGCGGGGAAAGATGGGCTGCTCAAAACAGTGAAGGATATTAATAATGTGGCGCTGTCGATCGGAGATGATAAGGTGAAGATTCCGGCGGTGGATGGCGAAAATGTGGTGCTGACGATTGATAAGAATATTCAATATAACGTGGAAAAAATTATTGCACAGAAAGCGAAGGATTTGGGATTTAAGAACGTGAGTGCGCTGGTGCTCGATCCGAACAATGGGGAAGTGATGGCGATGGCGAATATTCCAGGGTATGATCCGGCGAATTATGGGCGGGTGGAAAGCGCGGAAACTTACATTAATCATGTGGTGGAGGATCCGTTTGAGCCGGCAAGTGTGTGCAAGACGTTTACGTTTGCGACGGGGATAGAATATGGGGTGATGACGGCGGATTCGGTTTATAATAATACGGGTGAGACTTATGTGGATGGCTGGCCGATTAAGAATGCGGAGCAGAGATCGAGTTTGCTGGGGACGCAGTCGATGCAGACGGCGTTTAATTGGTCGCTGAATACTGGGTCGACGCAGACTTTGCGGTGGCTAGGGGGGAGTGATACGGAGATCACAGCGCAGGGGAGAGAACGACTGTATGAATATTATTATAACCATTTTGGTCTGGGGCGGGCGACGGGAATTGAGCTGTACGAATCGTTGGGTTTGGTGTATGGGCCGCATGCGGAGATTTATGGGATTGATTCGACTTATGCGAATATGACTTTTGGGCAGAATATGCAGGTGACGATGATTCAGGTAGCTGCGGCTTTGGCTTCGGTGGTGAATGGCGGGAAATATTATACTCCGACGGTGGTGGCGGGGACGATGAAGAATGGGGAATTTGTGAAAAAAGGGGCGCGTGAGCCAGTGCGTCAGACGGTGAGCGAGACGACGAGCGCGGCGATGCGTGAGATGTTACACAATACGCGGAAGATGTGGTCAAATAATGGGACGGACCAGCCGGGATATTATTTTGGAGGAAAGACGGGGACGGCGCAAGTGATTAAGGACGGGGCTTATTCGATGGATGAGACGGTGGGAACTTATGTGGGGTTTGGGGGGACGGAAGGTGAGTTGCCGCGGTATGTGGTGATGATTCGGATCTGGGAAGAGGGGAAGTTGGCTGGAGGCCAAGATCATGCGTTGCCGGTGTTTAATGCGGTGAAAGGGTATTTACAGGATTATTTGAAGGTGAGGCCGAGGGGTTGAGATGTATAATCATTGGACTTTGGTGCCCTCGTGTCTAGTTCCTCTCCTCTTCAATTTGGTATGAATAATTCAGTGCGTACTAACTAGGGCTTTCTTGTCGCTTCGCTCCTGCTCCTTGCTCGTCGTCTCGGAAGAGGATGCAAGCATCCTCTT
>CANBER010000030.1 GCA_947367795.1 uncultured Candidatus Saccharibacteria bacterium | reverse complement strand
AGACCAGTTGTAGTTATTAGAACCGAAAAGCCTCAAAGAGCTAGTGTCCAGAGCAACATGCCCACTACGGACGAAGGATAGAGGAGGTGAGGCTATATTTTGGAGCGAAGACAATGAATGAATGCGCGGATCTTTACAAAGCTCAACATGCATGCTAGAATGAATCTTATAGCAGGAAATGCTATGGGTTGGTTTTTGGTGGTTGAAAGTTCTGGAAGTTCGGAAATTTAGAAGACCAAATAACCAAAGTAACTTGATAACTCGACTATCAGTCGAAGCAGCATATTGAAAAGGAGGATCAATATGAGTGTAGGAGTCATACTGGAACTGATAATGCGGCACGGGTACATGGTGCTTATTGGATGCTATGTAATGCTCGTGATCGGATGCATGATGCCCAACATCAATCTTAGAGTCCTGATGGCATACTTGTCCTTAGTAGGGTTTTTTGTTGTGTGTGCGATTGAGGCTGTACCTTTTTGGGTAATTGCGGTACTCTGTCCTGTTCTTCTCGTGACTGCATCAATATGTGTTTCCGATAGGGTGCATAGGTTTCTCGACAAAAAAGGAGGTATGAGAAATGGTAGAAACTGAACCTTCGCTTCGCCAGATAGAAGGCAAGGCAACGGAAGAGATCATCAATTTACTCGCAGACTTGATTAACACTCAGAAAAGACAGCAGGTCGAGCGCAGGAGTCCAGAGCAGATTGAGATCAGAGTGGACACATCGCGTGGAGATCGTCTGGTTTTTCGGTCGAAACTGCGGGAGGAGCGTTTGCCGTTCTCGGCGGAGCAGATGTATTTTGCGATAGGCAGAATGGACGTCCTGTCTGCGGATTGTTTTGGAGCAGAATTCACTTACACGCCGAGCGAAAATGGTGTGCTGACGATCAGTCAGAGACCCGAAAAAGTCGGCAGCCATATGTTGATCAGATTGCCACAGTAAGTGGTGAGAAAGTGATTATGGTAAGTTATCATAATCACACCGCATAGCGGTACTGACAGTCGTACTTTATTACCAAGGGCTAGGTCAAATGACCTAGCCGTTTTTTGCGAGACGAGACAGATACGCCAATGATAAGACCTAGCGCTATTTGACCAGTTTGTAATAAATCGAGGGGGCAAAGCGGACGGGCGCGAGCAGCTTTTGAGCGCCTTTTTCGAGGCGGACGAGATTCTTTGTGCCAAAAATTTTCTTTAGATTGGCGCTACGGAAGTTAGAGACCGAGAGCACTTCGTCAATTTTGAAGCCAGATTTCTGAAAAATAGCTTCGATATATTTGGGATGATAGTTATAGAAACCCTGAGCATTTAGGTTTTTGAGATGAGCCGGCTCGAGGCTAAAAGGATTGACATCAGATTTTTTAAACCAATAGCGGAACATCTTAGGCAAAGTCTTTTTGTTGGCGGCCTCGACTACGGCGACACCGCCGGGCTTCAGGATGCGATAAAGTTCATCTGAAACTTTCTGCATATCACGAAAATGATGGGTGGCGCGGATCATCATGAGGGCATCAAAGCTATCGTTCTTGAAAGGTAGATCGTAAATATCGCCGGATTTGGTCTGGATGCGGTCGCCATAGAGCTCCTTAGCCTGAGCGAGCTCGGTCTTGGAATAGTCAAAAAGCGTAGAAGACTTCGCGCGGTCAAGGTATTCATCCGCGAGACGTCCGTAACCGCCGGCGATGTCAACGAATTTTTGTATGGTTTTGGGCAACAGTCGGCGGATAGCCATGCGGTCGGCAAGATCTTCGTACTCACGGTCAGCATCTTCCCAGAAAATTTTCTTGTAATCGTAGCCATTATAGTCGGCGATCACCGCCGATTCGTTCGCAGTTTTCTTAGTCATAATATGATCATTATAACATATTTTGGAATAACCCGGCGGTCCTAAAATGAAAAGCTATTTTGCAGTCATTTAAAAAACAAAAAGACCCATATTGCTATGGTCCTTCTGTAAATTGGGATCTTGGTGAGCTGGGAGAGGCTCGAACTCTCGACACCGGGCTTAAAAGGCCCGTGCTCTAACCAACTGAGCTACCAGCCCAATTATTTTTATTATAGCACAGAGGGTCAAAAAAGAAAAGGGCGTTTTTTGTAAATTTGTGATATTTGAATAAATATGTTACAATGTAAAAGGTCTGCGAAATGTAGTACAGACAAATCTACACCTAAGTGGCGCTGGTGCCGCCAAGTAAAGTTGAAGGAGGGGCAAAATGTACAACTTTAAGTATGTAGCAAAAGATTACAGGAACATGCTGGACGGCGAACTGGAAAAGGCCGTAGTACGCTCGGGAGCGATCGATTATCAGAGGTTATTTCAGTATTTTCATAGTGAAGAGATGGCCGAACCGTCGCCCGATGAGATGCAGAAGTTGAGGATCGCCTACCACAAGTTGATACCAAAACTGACGCGTTGCCAGATGGAGCTCTTGCTGGTGGAGTTCGGCGTGACCGAAATACCGTTTAACGAGGCGGAATTGGTGTCGGATATTCTGACGTGCGACCCGCCTAAGGCGAGTGTAGAAAAATTAGAAACGGCCTTGAACAAACTATATCACCTGTTTCTTCAGCAGTAGTCTGCTTTGCTAGGAGTGTAGCCCTGATCGCGATCGGGGCTTTTTAACGCTGTACTTGAGCGAAGAATATGAGTAAAAGGACTACACAAAGTCAATATCTTATGATATAATGAAATTATCGGGCGGTTAGCTCAGTTGGCTAGAGCGCGTCTTTGACGTAGACGAGGTCAGAGGTTCGAATCCTCTATCGCCCACCATCAGGGATTTAGGAATAGACATCGTGAGGTGCCTATTTTTTGAGCAAAAATTAGCTGGACGAACGGCCGTATCTAACAATCAAGAAACTACCAATGACAGAAAGGCCGATAATCGAAACGGCGATTGCAGCAATAAACCAAACTAAGCCATGAAGTTGACTGGTGGAGGAGTTGGCAGCAAGGGTCGAAGTCGCACGAATGAGTGAATTATCGCTATCGGCGATTTTGGAGCCTTCGGCGGATGAAGCGTCGGGCAGGATGGAACTGGAGGATGTATCGTATGCAGGCTCAATAGACGACTGAGATGAGTTTGAGTGAATGAGGACAGGGAGCTGAATGTCAGAGGCGGAAGAATTCCCCGTAGGTTTGGGTAAAATCGGTAAAGTTATGGACGGGAAATTCGTCGAGCTGCCTGGCTGAGTGGACGGAGTAGCTGGAGTACCACCCGTGCTGGGGCGTACAGTTCCCTGGTTAATATCGGTAGGAATATTTGGTTTACCGGAAGAAGTTGAACCCGATAGATCGTCACCAGGGAGATGTTCATTCCCTGGTCCGGTATTAGAGCCATCTTCAGTATTGTCATCTGGATCGGAAGTGTCTGGGGTTTCCGGCTCGGGTTGATCTGGAACTTCGGGAGATTCGGGCTGAGAATTCGTGGTATGATCGCCACTGTCACCGCCAGATAGTTCGTCAGCATAGGCCATGGGCGAGCTTAGACTAATTACTCCAAACAAAATCGCACAACAGAGGCTCAAAATAACTCGATTTTTCATAATTATCTACAGTTTATCACAAAACTGATAATGTGTCAACTGTCATCTACTAAAACTACCAGCTTTGTGGGCTGGTAGTTTTAAGAATAGTGTCGATTTTAGCGACGATTCTTGCGGCAGACAAGATAGAGGGCAAATCCGGCGACCAAGCTGAAGGCGATCAGACCGGTCAGGATGTAATCCACTCGAGTAATGTTTAGGTTGCCGAGCAGACTACCCGTGTTGGGGGTTTCAGGCAGTGCTGGAGCATAATTAGCAATGGTAGTCACCATGGAGATGATCTCGTCATCGGCATTATAGGCGTTAACGGCAATTGTATATTCTCCTGGCTCAGCGCCGTATTTTTCGAATGGGAGTTGAACGAGAATTTTGCCAGTTTTGGGGTCAATTGCGTCGCGTCCGAGGATAATAGGAACTTCTTTACCGTTCTCGTCGACGAAGAGCGCGTTACCGGCTTTGTCGTAAGCGAGGATGGAAATCTTTTCAACTTCTTCGTTGATATCGACTTCGAGCTTGGGGTCACCGTTTTCGGCAGCGCCATTAATAGTGGCGGCTACAGCTCGATATTTGAAGGTGACGGCGTCTTCACGCATAGCACCGTAAGGATTATAGCCGCGGACAGTCAACTTGTAGTCACGATCAGTCTCGCTGTAGGCTGCAGTATCAATTTGGAAAGTATGGGTACCATAATCGTTGGTAGGAGAAAAGGTATTGATAACTTTGGTAACAGTATCTCCAGCATCGTTTTTGTACTCGATGGAAGTTTCGATTCGGTCAACCTGTTCGTAGGCTATTTCTACGTCAACAAGGTGTTTGGTAGTAACACTATTGTCACGGGGACGCACAATTCGAGCATTATATTTGCCTTCACGCACTGTGATATTGAGCTCTACACCATCACTAGCGGTGGCGCATTCATTACCCGGTTGGCTATTATCGCAGTCATAGCCGTGAGCATATCCCTCGTCGGAGATACCTTCAACTGGGCCAGTTAGAGCCGCTGCGTTCGGCGTGGGCATAGTGTAGGCAACCGCAGTCATAATACCTACAGCCGCCAATCCAGCAAGCCCTAAAAGTTGCTTTTTTGTCTTTTGCATACTCTACACTCTTTCTTTTATATTTTTGTTTGAATTCGCTAGAGCGGCCGTCTCGCAGAATACCACTCGCAATAGTATTACGGCGACCCGAGCTTAGTGAGCTACACTAGAGTGCGGGCTTTGCGCTCTTTGCGTTTTCTGATTATGATTATAATCCAGACGATTATGACTGTCAACAACAAAATCAACAAAACTAGCACAAAAACCGGCATAATCACGACAATATGGGTTTCGTCCACTTGGGTATCGGCCGCTGAAATGCGGAAGTTGACCGTAAAGATGCCGAGTAGAGGGGGGTTCTCCCAGTCAATATTGACATGATATTCGGTGTCCGGAAAAGTCGAGATTGAGTCTTGTTCGTTGTAAATTTCCTTGCCGAAGAAAGTTTTGGCGGTGTAGTAATAATATGCGTCAAAATCAGTGTTACCGGTGTTTTTGATGGTAGCTTGAGCTTTGAGATTGCCACCGAAAGAGAAGCGCTGGAAGCCATAATCATCGACAGAAGCAGTTTGCACCGTGTCGCCAATAGAACGTCCATAGACGACCATGCCAGCTTGAGAGATGGTCTGGACTCCATTAGGATTAGTGGTATTAGGAAGAGTTTGTGCCCAAATGACGGCATACTGTGCGCCACCCGGGACGTCTTCTGGGACTTGGATACGGTAGCGGATTAGCTGAGTCTCGCCGGGATTGATTTCGGAAGTGATTTCTTTGACATATTGACCGCTGTTGTCCCGGAAAGTAATCCAGCGGGAAATTTGGGTATATGTAGTGGAAGAATTCTCAGAAAAGTCTAGGTCATAGTTTTCACCGGAAACAACATAAGGTGTGGCATATACACGGTAGCGAAAAGATTGAGTACCAATGTTTTTGACTTCGACTGCACAGCCTTCGTCGAGGTCTTTCGGGCAGTTTTCAGCGTTATCTACTAAAGTAGATCCGCCCATTAAAGTCACAGTCGCTGCGGTTGGGGAAATTTGCAGCCAGGTGGCTGGAGTAGAGTCCCCGCTCTCCCCCTCGGCGTAGGCTGGCGCAGCACAGCCAGCCCCTCCCGCCAATACTAGCATTGTAGCTAGAAAAATATTTTTAAATTTAATCATTTAGCCTCCTATAACTCCATTTGCAAGGTTAGCATTATTGTTTGCGGGAACGGACACGAGAGAAGATCCAGAAGATGGCGCAGAAAATGATTAGCAGAACAATGAAAATGAACCAAATTGGGCAGAGGAAGACGATTTTTTCGGTCGTTGAAGTTTGGTCCCAGAGAGTAACAGTTTGTTTGACACGGAAAATACCAAGGGCAGGAGCACCAGGCCAAGTAATGGTATTAAAACGGCGAGTCTCTGGAAGGATGGTCAAAGTGGCAGGATCCTCTTCATTGGTGTAAACTTCTTCACCACCAAAAAGCGGCAAGACTTGCAAAACATAAGTCGCAGTAGTATGAGTGTTACCAGTGTTTTCTACGATTGATGTAGCGGATACAGGCGGATTAAAGAGAATGCTAGGGATTTTGTTTTCGACGATATTACCAGTTTTGCGGGTATTACCTTCGATGTTGGAATAGAGTAGCGCGCCGACACGGCGGATAGTGGTGACACCAGAAGTGGACTGGTCGTCGTCTTGATTGGCGATTTCGGCCATTAAGATTGCATATTGTCCGCCAGCAGGCACATCGGCCGGAACATTGATCGTGTAGGCGACTTCTTCTTGAGTGTTAGGCTCAAGATGCCCCGTACTAGTATGGAATTTAACCCACTCAACGATGTCGTTGTAGTGTTCTTTAGATTCGTAAGCCTGGGTATAGTTCTCGTCTTTCACAGAGTATGGCACGACGCTCATTTTGAAATCAAAGGCGTTTTTGCCGGTGTTTTGAACTTTGACAACGTCACTGTATTTCTCGCCTGGCTTCAAATCGCCGATATCGATCTTAGCGGGAGAGATTTGTAGCCTATATTGCGGAAGCGTATCCTCGTCGGCTGCGCTCACAGGGTTAATGCCAGACAAAACAAAAACGCTTGCCAGTAAAATTGCTCCGAAGAGCTTTCCAATTTGCTGAAAAATCTTCATTTACCTCCTTATTTTTTACCATTATATATCACTTATGTTGAGAAATCAACAATGCGGCAGAGCTTTAATCATCGATCATAAAAAATCCCACCCCTGCGAGAGGATGGGATTCGTAGTTCGAAAGTGATTGAAAATTACTCTACCACAGCCGTAAAGACAACAGTACCAGTATAAGTATCAGCTAGCTGAGTATTGGAGGCAGAAGCCTGGAATTTGAAGTAGCTGTCGTTGGTAGCTTTTTTGGAGCCTTCTACAGCGCCACTAGTGCTGAGTTTGGTGTCACCATTGACTTTTTCAGCAGTCATTGGGATTGCAGCATAAGCTTGCTTAGCTTCGCCAGTAAATGGAGTGGCTGAATAGGCATAACCCCATGCGGAAGTGTTTGCGGCAGGGACGCCAGCCTCAATCGAAGCACCAGTACTTGCACCCTTCATGATGGCTTTTGTGCCATTATTTTCAAGACCGTTGATGTAAAGATTGAAGTTAGCGCCATCGGAATTTGAGCTAACGGTAACTTTCAAAGCATCGGCATCTTTCATTTCGTCCGTAATACCGCCTGGCATGATTTTGCCAAGAGTAACAACTTCTCCGCTAGTTAAATCGGTAGCAATCGAAATCGCACCCTCAACTTCAACCTGGACCTGCGCATTGGTGCTCTGGCTGTAGGTATCAGGATCGCCAGGAGCAGCATACGTACTAAGTGGTAAAGCAGCAACACCAAGACCAGCAACTACGCCCAAAGCAGCAATAGCTTTTGACAT
>CANBER010000029.1 GCA_947367795.1 uncultured Candidatus Saccharibacteria bacterium | reverse complement strand
CAAGCCTCGTTTTCAACGATCACTGCATTACACTCAGTGTTGCCACAAACCTGATTGTGCGTTCCGTCGTTGTTGGACACCCATTTCTTGCTGTCATGTTGACACTCTTCCACAACTGCTTTGTATCCACATTTCGAGCAAGCGTTTTCAGCGCCGGACTCATCACAAGCCTCGTTTTCAACGATCACTGCATTACACTCAGTGTTGCCACAAACCTGATTGTGCGTTCCGTCGTTGTTGGATTCGTACTTCTTGTTCTCGTGCTGGCAAGGTTCTTCCCCTTTCACACCCTGAGCACCACAGATTTCACAGGTCTCACTCTCAGCGAGATCCTTATGGCCTTCGCCATACTGTGTACACTCTTCCTGGAATTTACCGAGCGGCATCTGGCAAGTTCGACAAGCTTCCCGGCCCGGGTCACCTGTGAAGTCAGCCCTCGTGTGCGCACATTCCTCGCCACACTCCGGCATTGCACAAACGCCATCTTTCCAGTTGTGCTCATGAGTTTTCTTACCCTGAGCATGACAAATTCCGCAAGTCAGCTTCTCGTCGATCTCGTCATGAGGCATGTTCTCGCACTCATAGTCACATCCCAGAGTCGCACAGACCCCATCTTTATTTGACCAATCATGCTCATGTGCCTTCGTTCCGTTAGCTCCGCAAACTTCGCATTCCAGCAGCTTATCCAGCTCTTCGTGATCTACGCCGTACTCAGTACATGCCGCCTGGAACTCGCTCAAAATCAGGTCACAACCATGCTTACAGCTTTCATCAGCGTTGAAGTCATCCTTGGTATGCTGTGAATCACGATCATGAACTTCTTTCGTTCCCAGAGCTCCACACACGCGACACTCTTTACCGAGATCGACTTTCGCATGATCTTCCGGACACGGCTCATTACACAGGTTGTCTGCACAGATACCGTTCTTCTTGGACCAGTCATGCTGATGTGCTTTTGTTCCGTGAGCACCACATACTTCGCAGGTATGCTTCTCATCGAGATTCTCGTGATTTGCACCATACTCTGTACATGCCGCCTGGAACTCAGCCAGAGTCATACCGCAAACTCCGCAAACATGATCATCATTTTCAAAATCTGCTTTCGTATGCTCATAACCTTCCGGATGCACCGGTGCCGGCTGTTCTTCTTTCGCAATCACTTTACCGCAAACGCTACAAGTACCACCTGTAGCCTTCAGAGCATCATGATCTTCCTTACAACTCTCTCCGCATGTTGCACAAACACCATCCTTATTGGACCAGTCATGCACATGCTGACCCGGCTTTGACGGATCTGTCGTGCCAGGTTTACTCGGATCGGTAGTTCCCGGTTTCGACGGATCGGTCGTACCCGGTTTCTCAGTTCCCGGATCAGACGGTCTGTTGTCATCACCTGTCGGCGGATTCGGCGCTACTACGCCCGGATCGGACGGTTTCGAACTTCCACCAGAACCTTTCTTACTGCTCGAATGTCCCGAACTTCCACCAGAGCTCTCGCCACCACCCACAAGTGCTGCATTTACAGTTACTGTTCCATCTGCAGAAATCGAGAAACCAGCTGCCGCACCCGCGGTTCTGCCTTCTTTAATCCCATACTGATAGAAATGGTTTATGATCGCACTCCAGTTGTTGCCAAGTACCTTCGCTACATCTGGATATGCCGCTGCATAAGCCACAGGATTGAATAAAATCCCCGCCGATGATCTCTGCCCATTCGCGTTCTCGAACACACCAAATGTCCGATAATGCAAATAGTACTGCGACCAATCATCACCAAAGGCCGCTTCGAGATCCGGATTCGCCGCGCGATAAGCTTTTACATCGAAAATCGGACTCGACACCCGACCCTCCTTCATGCCATTCCGCAAAAAATGCTGATAGAGCGCTCTTTGGTTATAGCCGTAATGAGCTTTCACATCCGGGTATTGATCCGCATACCATCGCGCATCGAAGATCGCTCTGGCCGGAATCGGAGATTGCTTCGCCGGCGCTGCCTGTGCTCCCATTGAAGGGATCAGCATCAGAGCCATGGCGATCGCTGTGACAAGTCTCAGTGTGCACATTCTAAGACGTCGCATAATAGATATCCTCCTTCTTAAAGTTCATGCCCGCTATCTCAAGCTGGGCAAGTGATTCCCCCTCGCGGGAGAAGTTTCTTCTTGACTCATTCAAACGATTCACCAAGAAAGTTACTTATACCTCGCATACACTACTATACCCCCCCCCACCAAAAAGTCAACTCTGGACTTTTTTCTTATTTATGGTCAAATATTTTTCACTACTTTCTTAGTTACGTCAAATTTCTCCATGTATTTCCCCAACAGTAATCTCGTCTGCGCATAAAACGCCGCTGCACTCTGATACACAATCGCAATCACCGGCGATAATATCCACTGTATCACCATCAAAAACGTTTTGTGCTTATTGTATCTCTGCGGCCTTTCTGGCAAAATCCTCAATGACACAATAATCGTCACCAAAATCCCAATCGCTGCCACCATCTGCAACATCCCCACCACATTCGGCAGATTAAATGCTACCGCGCCTCTTGACCCTAAATTTAGCAACATCGGTACCCAACCCCCAAACGCCACTAGAGGCGCCATCATTGCCAAAGTCACATGTCCATCCAAAAGTCGCACAAATTTTGGGAACAGCTGCCAAAACGGCACTTGCCGTTTCTTGCTAAATAGTCTCACCCCCACATAAGCCACATCGCTCGCCCCATAATCCCACCGCCTCAGCTGCACAAACTGCGCTTTCAACGTCTCCTTCAGTGTCGCCGACATTACCGCATCCTGATAAATCGGCACCCTGATTGGCACTACATCATATTTCCCCTGAAAATAAAACAACGATCGCCAATACTGATGCCCGTCTTCCACGATCGTCCGTTTGCTCCAAAATTCCATCCCCTCTAGCGCCGCCAAAGGCTGCGAATGCGAAGCAAAGTTCCGCAGCATGTGTGGCCGCATCGTATTCACAATGTTAAAAAACGAATTTGACATCGCCACCACTCGCATTGGCGCCGCGGCCTCCCAAATATTATTCGTAAAAATCGAAATCGGTTGATAACTGTAATGCTGTCGATCTGGCCGCACAATAAACTCATACGCCACATAATCCAAATATTTCTTGCTCATCCGATTATCACTATCCAGCGACGTCACAATAATATTTTCTTTCACCAACTTCTGCTTTTCCACATATTTCGCCAAATATTCCCCCGCACAAGTCAAATTCGGCCCTTTCCCCACAATCTCGCCCTTCAAATTCTCTGGATGTTCCACCACCAAAAAATCCCGAAACACTCCCTGAAACTTTTCCTGCAACACTCTCGCATTCTGCTTCATTTCTTCCCCGCCCCGCTGTTCATATCCCAAAACAAAGATAATTTGTTCATTCGGGAAAGTCGTATCTCGCACCGCCTCTACTGATGGCACCAAAATCTCCAACCCCTCATCATAAGCCACCATAATCACCGCATGTATCACATCCTGCGGTTTTGGCTCGCTTCCACCCTCTACCGCCGACATCATTCTCAAATTTTGTAAATGCTCCGCAAAACCATACTCTTCTTCATGACGCCCATGCAATCTCTCATATGCCTCATGTGGGTCTTCCAAATCCAGCAACCGTTGTCGCCAATCCACCCGACTTGCCCGACGCACCACTTCGTATCCCTGAATCGTCCGAAACGCGGTCGCTATCGCTTTCACAAAAGTCACCGCCACTATCACTAAAACATATACTGCTCCCCAAACCGGATTAATCCACGACAGTACAAACAACAAAATTACCCCCATATAACTCAAAAATCCCGGCAAAATTTCAAAAAACCGATATAACTTCGTCCGCTTCCCTAGCGGCAGTTCCAGATCTTTCACTACCACTCCCCTAAGAGCCGGAACATCACCACAAAAGTCCCCACTACCAGCACCAACGACGCCACCACCATCACCAACGCCGTTTCTTTCCCGTACTTTTTATATATTCGCAGCGCAATCAAATTATGTAAAATCCCAAACACCAAAGCCAAAATTGGAAACGCCAGCATATTCATCCATACATCTCGACGATACCCACCGGAGAGTCCCGCAATCTCGCCATAGACGTCACCATACCCTACGATCACCACCGCATTCTGTGGCCTCAGCGTCGTCAACGCAAAAATCAACAACACGGTACTCGCCACCAATAACACGATCATCGCTATCATCAGCCCCTTCTGTTTTTTACAAATCTCTTTCCAAGTCAACAGAAAATCTAATTTCTTCTCTTTTGGTAGTTGTTCGGAGTCTTTATCTTTCGCGCTACTCATTTCTAACCATTATACTCAAAAATCCCCCTCCCGACAATATCCACCTTTATTTTATACAAGGGTCTAGCCAAAATCGCCAATCTGTTGTACAATCATCTCAAAGGAGTTAAATGGACCAAAAACGCAAAGACTATTTAAGCTGGGATGAATATTTTATCGGCCTCGCCGCCCTCACTGCCATGCGCAGCAAGGATCCCAACACTCAAGTCGGTGCTTGCATCGTCAGTAACGACAATCGCGTACTTTCCGTGGGATACAATGGCGCGCCCAATGGCTTCTCCGACGAGCTCATGCCCTGGGGCGTTCGCGAAGCCGAAAACCACTACGACACCAAATATCCTTACATTTGTCATAGTGAGCTCAACGCCATCCTCAATTTCCGCGGTAACATGCGCGAACTCGCCGGCGCTCGCATCTATGTCCATTACTTCCCCTGTGTCGAATGCACCAAAGCCATCATCCAGGCCGGCATCCGTGAAGTCATCTATCTTCACGATTTCAAACATGAGAGTTTCGGGGTCGAAGCCGAGGCTTCCATGCGCATGTTCGACGAATGTGACGTTACTTATCGCCAATTCACACCTACCAACCATAAGGAGATCACTCTCCACCTCGAAGATTAATTATGAAAAAGCTCATCATCTCCGGAAGTTCCAAACTACAAGAACGCGCAGCTTACTGGCGTGGCTATTTTGAAGGTCGCGGCTACGAAATCATCGACTATCCCGGCCAGATCACCTCTGGCGACCACCTTGCCGAAAATCTCAGCGACGTTTTCGTCTCCTTCTTCCAGAACATCGATCGCGCCGATGTCTTTTTCCTCATGAACGAAGATTACAAAGATATCGGTGGTTACATCGGACCCAGTGCTTTTTCCGAGCTCACCTACGCCATTATCGCCAATCTCAATCGCGGCAAAAAAATCGAGATCAATCTCCTCCAAACTCCTTCCGACGAACAAGCCTGTTCCGAAGAGATCAATTTTTGGCTCCAACAAGGTTGGATCAGTATCTACGACCGCCCTACCGGCAAAAAGGCGGCTATCCCTGTCCCTAGCGCTCCAGTCGAAGAAATCACCGACGAAGTCGAATCCGAGATCGAACCCGATCCCACACCAGCCGTCATCCCAGCTCCTACCACACCACTCCCCCATCCTAGTTTCCTCAAAAAATCCCCCCACACCACCGAACGTTCACTCAATCTCCTTACCACCAAAAAGCGCTGCCTCCGTCAGCTCACACCCATGATGCGCGAGTATCTCCACACACTTTGTCCCGAATTCCCAGCTTGGCTCCTCAAGTACATCGCCGCCCCCGAAATTCAGCGTCTTTCTGGCGTTACTCCCTACTGTGGCATTGACCAAAGCGGCATTTATAATTTCGCTAACTCCCACACCATCTTCGACCACAGCATCGGTGTCGCACTCATCACTTGGCGCTTTACCCATGACAAACGTCAAACTCTTGCCGCCCTCTTCCACGATATCGCCTCCCCCGCCTTCAAGCATTGCATCGACTTTCTCAACGGCGACTACGAGGCCCAAGAGTCCACCGAAGAACGCACCAGCGAAATCATCCGCAACTCTCGCAGCATCATGCGCCAGCTCAAACGTGACGGCATCCTCGCCGGCGAAATTTCTGACTGCCGCCTCTTCCCCATCGTCGACAACGATATCCCTGGTCTCTCCGCCGACCGCCTCGAATACACCCTCTCCAACGGCTACTTCACCTACGAGACCTGGACCCTCGACCAAGTCAAACGTTTCATCGACGATATCACCATCCTCAAAAACGAAAACGACATCGATGAGCTCGGCTTCCGTGATCTCGCCACTTGCAAAGAATTCGTCCTCGGTTCCCTCACTCTCTTCGAAGAATACCGCAGCGACAATTGCCGCACTATCATGCAATTTATCGCCGACATTATCAAATCCATGGAACTTCGCGACTATCTCACTCTCGACGATCTCTATACTATGAGCGAACGCGAAGTCGTTGACTGGATCCTAAGTTGCGGCGATAAAACTCTGACCGAAGCCTTCCGCCAGCTCCAGCGCGCCACCTGCGTCTATAGCAGCAATACCATCAAAAAGGATCGCTATTGTGTCAGCGTCAAAACCAAAACTCGCTACATTGTTCCTCTCGTCCAAGGTGACAGCGAAGTCGGACCCAGCCGTATCGTCGACCTTTCTCGCCACACTGCTCGCGCTATCAAAAAATACCTCGACGCTAAATCTAGTAAATACGTCGGCTTCGACTTCGAATTCACTCCATATTCCGAATAACGTGCTACAATATCCCTAAACATAACCAAAAAGGATATTATCATGTGCACTGCTGCCGTTTATCAAACCAAAAACACCTATTTTGGTCGTAATCTCGATCTCGAATTTTCCTACGGCGAAAGTATTGCCATTCTTCCACACAATTACCCCCTCAACTTCCGCCATACTTCTCCCTTAACTCACCACCATGCCATTATCGGTGTCGCTTACATCACCCCAGACTCTACTGGCCAAGATTATCCCTTACTTTATGACGCCATTAACGATCAAGGCCTAGGTATGGCCGGGCTCAACTTCGTCGGCAACGCCATTCTCCGCGATCCCGTCAATGACCCCTCCCATCCCGTAGATAATATCACTCAGTTCGAATTCCTCCCCTGGATCCTCGGACAATGCTCCACTGTAGCTGAAGCTCGCAAACTCCTCGCTCATATCAATCTCTGCAACACCCCCTTCAATACCAACCTTCCTCCGTCTGAGCTACATTGGATCATTGCCGATGTCAAAGACTGCATCGTCGTCGAAGCTATCGCCGACGGCCTCCACGTCTACGACAACCCGGTCAAAGTCTTAACCAATAATCCTCCTTTTCCCGAACAGCTTTTTGCGCTCAATAATTACCGTCATCTTTCTCCCACCGTACTCGACAACACTTTTCTTCCCTCTGTCGATCTCAACATCTACAGTCGTGGTATGGGTAGCCTTGGCCTTCCTGGCGATCTAACTTCTCAGTCTCGTTTCATTCGCGCCTCCTTCACGCGTGCCCATTCTATTTCCCCAGACGACCCAGAAAGCAGCATCAGCCAATTCTTCCACATCCTCCATTCCGTCGACCAAACCCGTGGCCTCTGCGAACTCGGCGACAACAAATACGAAATCACGGTTTATTCCTCTGGCTACAATCTCAATGCCGGTGTCTGCTATTATACTGCCTACGACAATCACCAAATTACTGCTGTCGACATGCATCGCGTCGACCTCGAAGGTTCAGCCTTAGTCAAATTCCCTATGCTCACCACAGAACAAATCAATTACCAAAATTAGACTCACTATATAGCCTCACCTCCTCTATCCTTCGTCCGTAGTGGTAATGTCAGTCTCTTTAGTGGCTTCTTGAGGACCTTTGGTCTGGGCGGATTCAATTGGAGCTCAACAACACTGCCGTTCGACGACTTATCCGCAGCAACTGCATACCGTTTAAGCATCGATCTTGACAGTATAGCTGCGCCGACAATCGCCAGTCTTCGCTGGAATAGTTTCCCCATCCGCTGCTCTTCACAACTTCTCTTCCAACCCATTCCACACACGTCAATAATATGCTATAATGACAACATGCCGTTGTAGCTCAGTTGGCAGAGCAGCTCATTCGTAACGAGCAGGTCGCTGGTTCGACCCCAGTCAACGGCTCCACTAAAAACGCCAGTTTTCTGGCTTTTTTAGTGCCCTACGCGTTTTCCTATCCCTCTATCCTTCGTCCGTAGTGGGCGCGTCTCTCTGAGCTACGGTTCTCTGAGGTACTTCGGCCTCCATGGTTACGGCTGGTCTTCATCCTCTGTGGCGTTCACCTCTGTTACCTCTGCTACCGCGTACCTCCTCGGCTTCTATGCGTCTGGCGTCGCCCCGTCGTACGGCCCGGACCATCGTTGGCACGGTTTCCCCATCCGCTGCCTAGCCTATTAGTTTATATAGTGATGGGAATATAAAGAGAATATACTGTGCTTGAGTTGGAGTAGGAGACACTACAGAAGAGACCCACTCG
>CANBER010000028.1 GCA_947367795.1 uncultured Candidatus Saccharibacteria bacterium | reverse complement strand
AGCGAGGGATTCGATTTTGAGAGCGCCACCCCGATCGAAGAAGAGAGGAACTAGACACGAAGCATCAAGGCCTGACGCGACGCGCCCCGAACCTTGGAGGAGACGAGAGAAGAGGATGCAAGCATCCTCATCCGAGACGACGAGCAAGGAGCAGGAGCGAAGCGACAAGAAAAGCCCTAGTTAGTACACACTAGGTTATTCAATCTTGATGGCTCACCCGCCGTTCCTAGAAATCTAGTCAGTAGCTTAAATACGCAATGTCAAAGCCTAAAATCCCACCTTTATCAACAACGGCAAACAATTCCCCAACACCAACACAATCACAAACGCCACCACTAAAAACGGTCCAAAATGCACCACATGACTTTTCTTTTTCATCGCCCCCGGCAAAGCTATCACATCTCCTAACAAATTTGCCAAAAATATCGTCCAAAGCGCCAGCCACCAATCCGCTAGCGCTAGCGCCAACGCCAACGCCAGTAACCAATCCCCTCCCCCCATCAGCCGCTCCTTCGAAGCCTTATAAATCACAAAACACGTTCCCGCAAGTACCAATACACCAAGCGCCGCATTTCCCAAACTCCTGAGTAAATCCGCCTCATCCGACAGCGACACTTCCTTCATTTTCAGTACAAAAATTATCGCCCCAAACAAGATCGCCAAGGTTAAGAGCACCACCGGCAATTCGCCCCATTTCGCATCATATACCGCCAGCACCGTCAACACCACCAACATCATCAACATCATCACAAACACTGCCAACTGGATCGCCAGAAACTCCGGATGCAAACTCAGCAGCGTCCAATTATTCAACACCGGCACCAAATACGCCCAACTCAACATCAAAAACGCCACCGCGAGTCCAATCTCCGACAAAAGGTCCGCTATTCCAATCGATTTACCACAATTTCTGCACTTTCCTCTTAGGATCAGCCACGACACAATCGGTATATTATCATACCACTTTATCCGTTTCTTACAATGCATGCACACTGACCACTGGCCTAATTCCTTCTGCTTAGTCGCATGATACCGCCAACGCCACGCCTGGCAACACGCGAACGATCCAAACACCGCTCCCAAAATAAACATCATCACCAGAATCAAACTTATGATCATTGTATCTACCATATTATTTATCTTACCATAAAAACTATCCCACAAAAAGACCCCGCCATTCCGACGGGGTCTCTCCCTAAGCTATCTCTAGCCGTGATTATCCTGACAGTAAGTACCGCTACCTTCCAGCTTGTACATCACTACAAAGTCGCGCGCGTTACTAGAATCCACCACAGTTTCCCCATCACACTGTGCCTTCTTCACCACATACACCATATGGTCAAAATCTCTACCCGCACTATTAGGCAAATTCTTCGCTCCATTTACGATCGTCAAACCATATGCCCAACCATCCGGATCAATAAACTCATTCTCTGTCGCGTTCACCGAGTTCACATAATTCGAAATCAAACACGCTGCAGCATTGGGATTTGTCCGCTTACATTCCCAAACCCCTGGATAAGCTGCCTCAGCACCATCATCCACCGGATCTACCTTACCTTCTGCGGGCAATTTACCATTATTATTTGTCTGGTAATCTGTAATATGCGTCGTCAACCCGCCCAACGCACTTCGCCGCTGCGTATCCCGCTGCGAACGCTGTAATGCTGGCAAAGCCAAGAACACCATCAAGAAAATCAAACCCGCGATCGCCAGGACCAAGACCACCTCAATGATCGTGAACCCACCCAACTCACTGGCATTTTTCATTCTGCGTGCACTTTTGACACTCTTTCGTGAAGTTGCCACTTTTATTCCTTTCTTTATTAAATAAACGTTAACATTTTCCCTATTATATCACACTTAGAATCTACGCACCAATTTTGTTCACTAATTCGTAAATCGGGAAGAGTACGCCCGCCACCATTCCCCCCGCAACCAGAGCCAACATTACCATTAGCACCGGCTCAATCATCGTCGAAATCGCCGCAATCCGCTCGTCCAATTCTTCTTCGTACACTTGCGCTGCCTTCCCCAACATTTCATCAATCTTCCCCGACTGCTCACCTGTCGCTGCCATCTGCGGAACTAACGGCAAAATATAATCTCTCGCCTTCAGCGCCACGCTCAGCGGTTTACCACTTCGTACCATCGTTGCTGCCTGTGTCAGCTGATCCTCAATCATCAAATTGTTTACCGCCTGTCCCGAAATCGAAATCGCCTCGAGCATCGGCACTCCCGCCGACAACAACATCTGCGCCGTCCTAGCAAACCTCGCGTTATAGAGTCTCAAAAACAATCCCTTAAATATCGGTACATTCAGTTTAAACACTGATAGCCACTTCTGACCCGTGTCTGTCTTCCGAAACTGCAGGAAAAACCACACCGCTATAATCAAAAGTACCAAAATAAACCACCAGTAATTCACCACGAAATTCGATATCCCCACCATCACCTGCGTCGCTAGAGGTAGCGGCTCGCCAAGATCACGATACAAGCTTTCCACCTGCGGCACCACCGCAATCATCATAAACATTACCACCACCACGATCACAAGCAACACAATTGCCGGATAAGTCATCGCCCCACGAATTTTCGACATCATACTAGCATCTTTTTCCTGCTGCGTCGCCAATCTTTGTAGTGACTTATCCAACGTACCCGAAGCTTCACCCGCCGCAACCAGCGACAAATACACTCTATTAAACACTTCTGGGTGCTTCGCCATCGCATCATGCAACGTCTTGCCCCCTTCCACCTGCGATAGCACATCCTCAATCATCGCTTTCGTCGGTTTATCATCCGTCTGCTCTGCAATCATTCTCAGACTGCTCGACAACGGCAGTCCCGCCCCAATCAAAGTCGCAAACTGCCTCGTAAACGCAATCCTCTGTTTTCCGCTTACCCGATTCTGTAGCTTCGCAAAAAATCCTTCATGCACATCTTCGCGCACCCGTTGCGGCACATACCCCTGATCAATCAAAATCCTCCCCGCCGCTCGCTCATCCGCCGCCTGCACGACGCCGCTCACGGTTTTTCCAGTCTTTTTATCCTTCGCCTTGTATGTATACCGCTTCATTCTACCCTCTCGCTAGCCTATCAAACTCCGTCGCATCCACCGTATATTCTCGCGCCACATCATAACTGATAATCCCACTCTTCACGAACTTCGCCAATTCTCGATCCATCGTCTGCATCCCCTGGCTCATCCCTGTCTGAATCGTCATGTCAAGCTGGTGCGTCTTCCCTTCCCGAATAATACTTCTGACCGCCGAATTCGTCACCATCACCTCAGTCACTGCAATTCGTCCCCCATCCAGCGCCGGCACCAATCTCTGCGAACAAATCCCCACCAAAATATTCGCCAACTGCGCCCGAATCTGCGGCTGCTGGTGCGCCGGAAACACGTCAATCATACGATCAATCGACTGCGCCGCCGAGTTCGTATGTAGCGTTGCAAAAACTAAGTGACCCGTCTCCGCCACCGTGATCGCTGCCTGAATCGTCTCCAGGTCACGCATCTCGCCGATCAATACCACGTCCGGGTCTTCACGCAAAATACTCCGAAGCGCCGCCGCAAAGCTATATGTGTCATAATGCACTTCTCTCTGTGCCACCACCGACCGTTTCGATTGGTGTGTAAACTCAATCGGATCCTCAATCGTAATAATATGCAACGCTTTTTCTGTATTGATCTTATCAATCAATGCTGCCAGCGTCGTCGACTTCCCCGATCCCGTCGGCCCTGTCACCAGTACCAAACCATTCGGATGATCCGCAAACTCCGACACCACCCCCGGAATCCCCAGCTCCTCTATACTTCGAATCACATTCGGAATCAACCGAAACGCCGCCGCCATGTTCCCTTTTTCGTGAAACGCATTTACCCGGAAACGCCCCAAATCTCCAAACGCAAAGGAATAATCAAACTCTTTATCTTTAATCAAAATCACTTTTTGATTCGCATCCAGTGTCGAAAACACCAAACGCTGCACCGTTTCATCATTTAGCGGAGCATAAGTCGTAATCGGCCGAAGCGCTCCATCCACTCGCAAAATCGGTGGCAACCCCACCTGCAAGTGCAAGTCCGAAGCATTCTGCCTAATACATTCCTCCAGTAATGGCTCAATCGTCACGGAGCTCATGCTATCCGTCGCCACCGGCACTTTCGGTATCACACCCGCCGCTTTCTCCTCCTGCTGCAACACCGTCTCCGTCTGTGCCGTATCCACCTTCACCGCCGTTTCCACTTGGGCCTCCGCAGGTGTCGATTTTACTTCTGACTTCGACTTAGTCTTCTTTACCTCTTCGGCTGCTTTTTCTGGCTTTTCTGCCTTCCCCGGCTCGTTCTGCCCTTCCGCCTTCACCGTCGGTTCTGGAATATCTGCCATTGTAATATTCACCACTTCTTCCGGCACCACTGGCTCCGGTACTGTTTGCGGCTCCGATACCATCTGTGCCTCCTGCCCCTGCACAGCTCCAGCATTCTGTGTCCCCATCCCTGGCATTCCCATCGGGGGCATCGCCGACGGCGCCGCTACATTATTAATATCCGGAATATCCACCGGCGCAAAAGGCGAAGTCGGTGCTGTCATATTTGTTCCTTGAGTCCCACTATTATCCATATCCCCATTATACCATAAGTATCATCGCCCGCCAGGTTTTACATCTTTTTCTCGCATCACCCCTCGCCACAAAAAATCTGCCTCGCTATGCCAAATCGCTCGCTACGCGGTTCACTTCTTCCATCGTAGTAATTCCCGACAGCGCCTTCAACATCCCATCCTGACGCATCGTCACCGTACCTTTTTCTTTCGCGACACGCATCACTTCTGCCGAAGTCGCATGCGAAATAATCAGCTTCTGGATATCCTCATCCACATCAATCGCCTCATAGAGCCCGGCTCGCCCCGAATATCCACCAGGAGAATCTTGATCATCCACTCCTTTCACGAGAGTATATGATGCCTGATTCGCTAACGGGAGCCCTGCATACCCCAAATCTTCACTCACCACCGGCACTTCTTCTTGCGTCTTAGGCAGCAACCCGCCCAAGATATTATTCAGCTCTTCCGTCTGCATTTCGTTACTCTGGAACGTCGTACGTTTCCGTGCCACCCGCCGCACTAACCTCTGTCCAATCACTGTATTTAACGTCGAGGCAAGCAAAAACGGCTCAATCCCCATATCCAAAAGTCTCGGCAAAATCCCTGCCGCCGAATTCGTATGCAGCGTCGAAAACACCAAATGCCCCGTCAGACTCGCCTGTACCGCCAAATTCGCCGTCTCCGAATCGCGGATCTCCCCCACCATCACCACATCCGGATCCTGGCGCAAAATACTCCTCAACCCCGACGCAAACGTCAATCCCGCATCCACATTCACCTGAATCTGGTTCACCCCGTCCATCTTGTACTCTACTGGATCCTCCAGCGTCACAATATTAATCTTCTCCGATTTAATCTTCTTAATCAAAGCATAAAGTGTGGTCGATTTCCCCGATCCCGTCGGCCCTGACGTCAAAATCATCCCATTCGGCCGACTAATCCCCTGCATCACCACGCGAAGCGATCGCCCAGTCATCCCCATACTTTCGATTTCCATAGTTGTACCACTCTTATCCAGCAACCTGATCACCACCTGCTCGCCCCACACTACCGGGCTAATCGCAATACGTAGATCCACTTCCTTGTCCCCCACCATCACCGCAAACTGCCCATCCTGCGGAATTCGATGCTCGTCAATTTTCAAATTCGACAAAATCTTAATCCTCGATACCAAAGCCGGCTCAATCGCTTTCGGCAGCTCCATTACTTTCCGCAGCACCCCATCAATCCGGCAGCGGATCACCAATGCGTTCTCTAACGGCTCAATATGTACATCGCTCGCCTTCGATTTCACTGCAAAGTCCAAAATACTCGTCAACGCCTTCGATATCGGCGAATCCTGTGTAATCGTTTTTACATTGCTACTCGCCGCCCTCTGCGCCACTTCCTGATTTGTGACCTTCACCGCCTGTTTAACTTCTGTGAAATCACCCTTATACTGCTGCAAAACCGCCTGAATTCCATCGCTCGAAGACATCACCGCCCGCACTGGTCGATTCGTCAAAGTCGCCAAATAATCCACCGCCTGCACATTTCCCACGTCCAGCATCGCTACAATCATCTGCCCATTGTTTTCACCCAAAGGCACCACCATCGAGCGTTCCGCCACCTCAAATGGCAACAGCGCCAGCACCTCCTGCTCCATCTGTACCCGTTTCAAGTCCACATACGGCACGCCCATCACCACCGCCGTCGCGTGAGCAATCATATCATTCGTCACAATCCCCCGCGTCGCGAGAGCCTCCATCAGTGGCCGCTTCGTCTGCGCCACCTCGCTCTGGACTTCGGCCACCGCATTCGAATCCACCAGCCCTTCCCCCACCAGCAACTCTAATACCCGATCCAAACCTTCCTTAGTCAGTAGCGCCACCGTCGGTTCCCTCACCCCCCGTCACTGGCTGTTCTGGTGCTTGTTCCCGACCACACGCGATCAATTCCGCCATATCCAAAATCCCATTTTGATCAATATCTTCACAATCCCCTACATATACTTCAATCGTCGGATTAATCGCCCCTGAATTAAAAATCTCCGGATCCGGCATCTTCACTTCACTATCAATCACCCGACTCACCGTCTTAAACTCAACTTTGGCTTCATTCGGGTCCCCCAAAATCGCATTACATGCAAAAAACGCCGCCAACGTACCAATCCCCGCAATCAAAATCAATGTCACTATATCCGATTGTTTCATTTCTTTTTACTCCCCGTCTTAGTCGACGCCTTCACGGTTTTTATTGTCTCAATTTCTTGTTGCTCTGCCATATAAAACGCATTCGCCGTCGCATTCAAGCTCAGCCCCGTCTCGGTCCATTCCACGGTCGCCGATATAATATCGAATTCCCGAATCGATCGTTCAATGCTATTCAGTACCGCGAGTACCGTACTATCCGACCCTTCCACTCTCAAATTCATCGGAATCGCTTCTACCCCCTCAATCTCCACATCCACCGTATCATCTGTCGGCGACAACCTCTCTGGCTCCCATCCTGTCACAATAAAAATCTGGTTCAAACTCGCCATCAAAGCTTCCGTATTCTTTTGTGCCGGCAGCGCATCCGGAATCACCCTCAACGCCGAACAAATCTTCGAAAGCTGCAAATATTGTTGCTTCTCCGCCGTATCCGTCGACGCCTCATATAATTTATTAAAATCAATCCTCTGCCCACCCGCATCGTAACAATTTTCATTCCTCTGCCGTGCCACTGTCTCCAAATCTTCATTCTTCGCCATCGTCTCCAGGATATTATAGCGCAACGTATCTTTCACCCGCGCCAGCGAAGTCGTCGTCGGATTACACAGCTCAAGTTCCTCATTATTCAGCCTTCCATTCCGATCCGAATCCACACAAATCCCCACATTTCGAATCGTTTGGTCGTAATCCATGATCGCCTGATTCTTTTCCCCAATCACCGTCGCATTAAACTTAATGTATTTAATCAAAAACAACGACAACACCATGCAAGTCCCCAGCACCAACGACGCCCCCAACACTTCCAGCATCGTATATTGCTGCGCCCGCGAAATCTTCTCTCGCTTTTTCACCGCCGGATGCTTATTCTCCGCCATTTTCCTTTTCTCCTGCATTAGTATTTGTGTTACTATCACCACCAGAATTTACCGTCGACATGCATTCTGTATCACCCGATTCACACTCACGCGCTTCCTGCGTAAACATATTGCCAATCTGAATATATGAATCTGTCACGTTTTGTCCCATCGGACCAATTGCCATCATATGTTTATTACTGAAGGCGAAAAACTCCGGAGCAATCTCTGCCTGTGCCGAAAATTTCAACACCAAATTGTCACTCTCATCCCGACCGTTTGAAGACGATGACACCACCAAGCCATCCGGCGCCAGCATACAATCATTCGTTGAAGTCCACCGTGCCACACTACTTCCAGACTGCATCACACCATTGTATTTGATACATGCACTCTCAAAATGCTGTACCCCAGAAACCGTTCCGTCTAGCTCCATCAGCCCCCCATGATGCCACGCCGTAAATTGTGGCGTCCGCCAGATCTTCACTCGCTTCACCGTCCGGCGAACATAATATTTCGATCCATCCTCTCGCGTGCGTTCTTCCACTCCTTCCGTCAAAATCTGCATCGTACCATCATCTTTATATTCTACTTCAATGCCCTGTGCCTCAAATTCTTCCACCGGAATCTCAACCTCGTCGGCTTCAACTTCCGATTCTTTATTGTAGAAAAACTTCACCTCTGAATCCTCCGGTACCGTTGCCCCCTCAGCCAGCG
>CANBER010000027.1 GCA_947367795.1 uncultured Candidatus Saccharibacteria bacterium | reverse complement strand
CATTGAAGTCGAGGTAGTACGTGGTAGCAGAAGTAATAGAGGAAAACGCCCGTGAAGCCGAAGACCAGCCGTAACCATTGATGCCGAAGTTCCTCAGAGAACCGTGGCTCAGAAGGACGATCCCACTACGGACGAAGGACGAATCTTTACGCATCTGAAATTATTTGGGTATAATATTAAATATGACATTTATTGATTCTCACTGCCATCTTCACGATCAAGAGTGGTTTTCGCCAGAGCAAGCTGAGGAATTTTTGCAGCATGCTCATGAAAACGGTGTCGAAAAAATCATTTGCATTGGCACCAGCCCCACCGACTCGCAAAACGCCCAGGCCTTTGCCAACCAACACACCGACGTCTACTGGACCTACGGCATCCACCCAGAATTTGCTCTCCAAGATGGTGAACGGGCTATTGTTTGGTTGCCCCAATCATCAGCCCCAGTCGCCATCGGTGAAATCGGTTTAGATTACCATTACGACGGCTACAACCGTTCTGCCCAGATCCGCCTCTTCGAGCAAATGCTCCAGCTCGCCCTCGATCTTGACTTGCCTGTTGCTCTCCATATTCGTGAAGCCTTCGACGACGCATTTGCAGTCTTGGATAATTTCCCGAAAACTCGCGGCGTGGTGCACAGCTTTACTGGTTCTAAACGTCAACTCAAGAGCGCCCTAGACCGTGGATTTTTTATCGGAGTGAATGGTCTGATGACCTATAGCACCTTACCCATGCCTCCCCTGGAAAGGATTGTGCTTGAAACTGACGCTCCATTCTTGACTCCAGTGCCTTTCCGTGGTACAATTAATAAACCAGGCTATGTCCGCGAAATCGCAGCTAGCCTAGCGGGGAAAATGGGGGTAGATATATCACAAATTGCGGAGCAAACTACTCAAAATGCCACAAAACTCTTCCATCTCTAACACTTATCACGTCGAAGCGACGGATCATTTTGATACCCCATCTTCGATCGAGCTATACCGTGAGCTTATGGGTATTGCCCAGGAGATCGAATTATGCCGTGCGTCTCTCTAAAATCCCTCGCCGATCGTCGACAGGCCGCACGTCAGCGTCGTGCCGCCGTTGCAGCTTCCCAGCGTCTACTAGAAAACAAAATCGGCTCGCGGACTTTGCTCGCTATTAATACCCCCCTTCGCCTAGCTGCCGGCGAATCCGTCCAGCTGCGCCCGCATCGTCAGACCTCAGCCGTCAACTTGGAGACTGGCTCCAAAAAATCCCGCCGTCTTGCCAAAAAACAGCAAAAATCCGCTGAAAAATCCACCCGCAAAGCCGCCAAAAAATCCGCCAAGCTCGCTCGCCGGGAGCAAAAAACCGCCCGTCGCTCTGCGAAACATCCGACCCGGGCCGATCTCATTAACGCTGAGTCGCGTCTTGGCAGTCAGCTCTTCGGCCCGATTCCTGCTGGCCACCGTCGTGAATTTTTCCATGACCGTGACAATATTTGGATCTGGCATGAAGGCTGGACTGATGAATCTCATCGTACTCGTCAGCTCACCGTGCGCTACGAGGTCCGTCCGAACGGCGTTTTCAAAAAACTTTCTGCTGGCAAATATCTCAAGCTCGAGGGTGCTGAACTCGAAAATTTCCGCCGTGCTACCCATGCTTATCTCAAAGTGATCAAGCAGGAGCTCTATCCTCATGCCCGAACTCAGTAAATATATCTATCTCGACCATGCCGCCGCTACGCCCGTCTCCGATGCTGTAGTTCGCGCTATGTTGCCCTACTTCACCCAGGATTTTTTCAACCCCTCTGCACCCTACCGCCCCGCTCGTCAAGTCCGTGCCGCTTATGAAGCTGCTAAAGATCGCCTGGCGCATACTATCGGCGCCAAAGGCGTAGATCTCATCATGACTGCCGGCGCCACCGAGTCGATCAATCTCGCTTTCACCGCCCGTCGCAGCCGCGCCCTGGTCTCATCCATTGAGCACGCCGCGGTCCTTTCCGCTGCCAGCGCCGGAGATCACCTCCTAGTCAAAGTCAAACCATCCGGCGTCATTTGTCTTGATGATCTTCGTAATAAATTGTCTGATGAAGTAGATTTCGTTTCCATTTCCTTGGCAAATAATGAACTTGGTACTATCCAACCGCTCGCCGAGATCTCGCGCATACTTCGCGAAGTGCGCCAAGATCGTCTCGCGCGTGGTGTGACCACTCCGCTGACTTTTCATACTGATGCTTCGCAGGCCCTCAGTTTAATAGATATTAATGTTGCGCGCCTCGGTGTCGACCTCTTGACTTTAAACGCTGCCAAATGTGGCGGACCGAAGGGAATTGGCGCGCTTTATGTTTCGCATCATGTCCAGCTCCAGCCGATTACTTTGGGTGGTGGGCAGGAACGTGGCTTGCGTTCTGGTACCGAAAATGTTCCTGCAGCCATTGGTTTTGCTGCTGCAGCTGAACATGCCAAATCACATTCGGCCTCCCACCGCAAGCACTGCCAAACTATGTCTCAAATTCTCCGTCAAGCAATTGGGGGTATCAAAATCCCCGCTCCAAACCGGAATCCGGAACCCTATACTTCCATTATAGCACACAATACAGAAAAAGTCAATACTGAAATTATTTCCCCGCGCTTTTTAGGCGACCTTAAGCATCAACTATCTAGTTTTATCCCGGTATGTTTCCCTGGAATTGACGCCGAGCGCCTCGTATATCGCCTCGCAAATCGTGGCATTCTCGTTTCCACCGGCGCTGCCTGTGCCGCCAACAAGGGCAGCAAATCTCATGTTCTCGCCGCCATCGGTCTATCTGATTCGGAGATTGCCGGCAGCCTGCGCCTCTCCCTCGGCAGCACCAATACCGTTGAGCAAATCCACCAAGCCGCCCAAATCCTCCGCGAAGAAGTGGAGCATGAATATGCTCGAATACGCGGCGCACAACATCAGAAACTGCCGCTTTCGAGGAACTCTTCGCGACCAACAGGGAGCGAGCGAAGCGATCAAGCCGCCTGTAACGACAGGCCGGCGCGAGCGGGTTCCGGAAAGACGGCAGTTTCTGATGTTGCATCATCCAATTCGGGGAATATTTATGTCTAAAGTCTTCCTCGGTATGTCCGGCGGCGTTGACTCCTCCGTCTCCGCCGTCCTCCTCAAAAATCAAGGCTACGATGTTACGGGTGTCTACATGAAAAACTGGTCCGAGGATCTTCCCGGCATGAAATGCCCTTGGGCGGACGACCTCGCTGACGCCAAAAGCGTTGCCGTGCAGCTCGATCTGGACTTTGAAGTCTGGGATTTTGAAGCCGCCTATAAGCAGCAAGTCGTTGACTACATGCTCGCCGAGTTCAAAAAAGGCCGCACTCCGAACCCTGATGTGATGTGTAATGAGCGCATCAAATTTAAGCTTTTCTATGATCAGGCCATGGCACGCGGTGCGGATTATATCGCGACCGGCCATTACGCTCGCGTTGGCACGCAGAACGACGCTACTTGTAAAACTCTCCTGCGCGCTGTTGACGAGAACAAGGACCAGACCTATTTTCTCTATCGCATGTCCGACCTCGCAACTCAGCACACGCTTTTTCCGGTCGGCGACATGCTCAAACCTGAGGTCAAAGCTTTCGCCGCCGAGCACGCTCTCGACGTCGCCACCAAAAAGGAATCCATGGGGGTTTGCTTCGTCGGTGAAGTTGGCATGCAGGACTTCTTGCGCACCTATATCGATCTTCGCCCCGGAGAAATCCGCGTCGCCGAGACTGGCGCGGTGGTGGGCTTCCATGAAGGCGCTGTATTTTACACCCTCGGCCAGCGTCACGGCCTTCACCTTGGCGGCGGTCTGCCGTATTATGTGGTGGGCAAGGATCTCGACGCCAATATCGTTTATGTCTCCCGCGATTTAAATCACCCCGCACTTTGGGCGGATACCCTAGACCTCGAAGACCTCCACTTGCGTGATGGTCGCACTCCGGAAGATCTTACTCAAATCCGTGATCTCAAAGTCCGCCTCCGCCACCGCGCCCCTCTAGTTGGAGTGGCAACATCGTGTCCCAAAAAGTCGATAGCCACTTCAAACCAGTGGAGTGAGAGTAGAAATGAAATGGTGACTTTGAGGTTCGATCAACCGATCAAACGCCCCGCTCCCGGCCAGTCCGCCGTTCTCTATGCCGGCGAAATCTGCCTCGGCGGTGGTATTATCGCCTAGCTAAAACTCATTACGGATTTTTACGAAAACCGCTTGCGTTTGCTGAAACTATGCTATAATTAAGTTGCGATAACTTTATTTATAACAACTGCACTTTTTGTGTATACTAACAGCTTGACTGAAAATCATGCAGGGCATCGAGAGGATACCCGTCAATTTGTTTTTCAGTTAAGCAGTTGATAATAAGGTTATCGCACCTCGCGGTGCCCTTTTTAATGCAATCGTTCCTTGACGACCAAAGCATGACCTTAAGCTTGGTATCATATTGTGAAAAGGCGCGCCGCTGGGGTGCGTATCAACAATAACATCGGCATCAACTCTAGTTAGTGTCACCGACTTTTTGATGCCAAGCGGAGGTAATAAGGGTGAGAAAAACTCAAAAATTCTATCAAAATCGCATTATTCAATACTGCGCCTACGGCAGCATGTTAGGCTTGGGACTGTTGAGCCTTTGTTTGCTCGCTCCGATCGTCCCAGATCGTATCTCTGCTACTGACAATTCCGTCTATGCTGAAACCCGGGCTGTGGTCAACGTCGCTCCCACTGTTTCCATTGCTGCCGATTCTTCTCTTACGACTGATATCATCCCTAAGTCCACTGGCTCCTACGCCCTGAGCCAGGGACGTGTCAGAGTCATGACTAATAGTAATAATGGCTTTAGTCTTTACCTGCGCTCCGGTGATAGTAGCTCCAACCAGCTCACCAGCACTGATGCTTCTAATCATGCTACCATCTCCGCCGCTACTTCCTCCGCTACTCTTGAGCAATTCGCTGCCAATACTTGGGGCTATGCTTTAAGCTCCGATCCGATCAACGATGCTACGACTTTCGCGCCCGTTCCACTGACAAATGGCGATGCCATCATCACCACCGACGAAACCACCGTCGATGTTGGCCAGGGCAACGATTATCAACTCGCCTTCGGCGTCAAGATCGATTCGACTCTCCCCGCCGGCCAGTACACCGGAAGCGTCCTGCTTTCCGCTGTCGCCAATCCTATCACGGTTACCAGTCTCTATCAGCTCACTTATATGCAGGATATGACAACCGACATCTGTCGCAATACTGCCACCGAAGTCACCAAGCAGCTCGTCGACACCCGTGATGGCAATTCCTACTGGGTAGCCAAGCTCAAGGATGGCAACTGCTGGATGACCCAAAATCTTGCTCTAAACCTCACCACTGCCGGCCTCAAAGCTGCCGATACCGATATCACGACTGACTGGAATAGCTCGTCGCCTTATCCACCCACGGCGACCGACATTAATCAAGGCGGAAGCCCGTCGGTAGGTGAGCCTAGCTCGACTCGTTCATGGTCATTCAATCGTGTCGTTTACGCTGTGCCAGACGCTAGGGTTCTTTGCAAAACACCAGACAGCGACCGTGATGTTATTACAAAGATTGACGGCACCCTCGGAAATACTTGTGCACAGAGTGGTCTCTTAGATATGCCCAGTGACTGGAAGGACACTTTTATTGCCCAGCCCGGCACCTACCAATATCCCGATGGAACCAAGTTTACTGGTCTAGTTGCAGTCGATACGAATTATAGAACTTATGATGCACATTACCTAGTAGGGAACTTTTATAATCTTAACGCAGCCCTTGCAGGAGCTGGCGTCGATCAGGCCAAAGAGACGAATACTTCTATTTGTCCCAAGAACTGGCAACTGCCGGTAGGCAAAACTAACACAAACACGGTCACGGTAAATACCGATAAGAGTATTGCAAAGCTTTTTGCATCTTACGACTTGCCGTCGCCCAAGGACTTAGCATTCACGCTAGAGACAACCGAGGCTATGATCAGTGCCCCCTTCTACCTGGTTAGGACTGGCTTTATTGACCGAGGGTGGGGATTGATTGTAGATTTTGGCCGTAATGGAGACTGGTGGGCCTCGAACATCTTCAATGGAGCGTCGAGCACGGCCTACAACTATTTTACCGGCGGGTCCACTACGGTCCGTCAGAATACTACCGGTGGAGGATATTATGGTATGTCCGTCCGCTGCGTCGCCCGCTAACTCTTGACAAAACGCTTAAGCTGTGCTACAATGGAGGTAATCCTCCTTGAGGTATAGCTTTTGACGACCACAACACGCAGAGGCAAGTTGACTTCGCTAATGGTATGGCGGTCGGCATTATGTTTTATGTGTGCCTTACGTTTTGCACTAAGCATCGCCGCGAGATTAGTCCTCTCCTGTACGTCTTGACTTTGCTTTTGCTGGTCAAGTTCAGGTTTTTGTGGTCATATCCGATATGACCCGAGGGATGCGTTGTCCGTATCCCTTTTTTATGCTATAATTACCGTTATGAACGCAAATGATATCCGCAAAAAATTCTTAGACTTTCAAATTAAACACGGCCACAAGATTATCCCTCCTGCTCCCTTGGTGCTCGAAAATGATCCTACTACGCTCTTCACCGGGTCGGGCATGCAGCCACTCTTGCCGTATTTACTTGGTCAGCCTCATCCTGAGGGTACTCGGCTGGCTGACTCGCAGCCCAGTATGCGTCTTCAGGACATTGAAGATGTCGGCGATCCACGCCACACTACGGTTTTTGAGATGCTCGGCAACTGGTCACTAGGTGATTATTTCAAAAAGGAACAAATCGAGAATTTCTTTGAGTTCTTGACCAAAGAAGTCGGGCTCGACCCAGAAAAGATTTACGTTACTTGCTTCATCGGTGATGAGAAGTATGGTATCCCCAAAGACACCGAAGCCGCCGAGATCTGGCAAGAGGTCTTTCAGAAAGCCGGCATCGAAGCCAAAATCGTCGATATGGGTTCAGCTCAGCATGGCGACGAACGGGGAATTAAGCCCGGTGAGCGGATTTTCTTCTATGACGACAAAGAAAACTGGTGGAGTCGGGGCGGTGGTATTGAGACTACTCCACTGGGTGATCCGTGTGGTCCTGATTCCGAGGTTTTCTATGATTTTGGCGAAGACAAACAAGATGTCGCGAAATTTGGCAAAAGCCACCCCGCCAGCGATGGCGCGCGCTTCATGGAAATTGGTAACCAAGTCTTTATGCAATACAAGCGCAATGAAGACGGTACCTTTTCCGAGCTTGAGAATAAGAACGTAGACTTTGGCGGCGGGCTCGAGCGTATTACGGCAGCATCTATTGGCAGCTTCGATGTTTTCAAGATTTCGCTCATGGCTCCGATCATCGCTAAGCTTGAAGAAATTTCTCACAAAAACTACGATAACAATACCGATGAGATGCGCATTATCGCTGATCATCTCCGCGGGGCCTATCTGCTGGCCGCGCAGGGCCTTGTTCCTTCGAACAAGGCCCAGGGCTACGCCCTACGACGGCTCGTCAGGCGAGCCGTCCTGCGCGCCCTTGACCTCGGCATCGGTCAAGAATTCCTTTCTGAAATCATCCCTGTTATCGAAACCAACTATCAGGATCTTTCCGACGATATCTTACCCGCCCGGAATCAGGTGCTTGACGTCTTGACCGTCGAAGAAAACGCCTTCCGCAAAACCCTCAACAAAGGCGTCAAAGAGCTCCAAAAGCTCGGTGCCGATCAGCTTCTCACTGGCGCCGAACTTTTCAAACTTCAGGATACTTATGGTTTCCCGCTTGAACTCAGTGTCGAGGAAGCCTACAAACTGGGTCTCAATCTATCCAAGAACTACCAGGAAGAGTTTGCTGCTGCTCTCGCCGAGCAACGTGAACGCAGTAAGACCGCTAGCCGCGGCATGTTCAAAGGCGGCCTGAGTGACACTAGTGAACAAACCGTTAAATATCATACCGCCTGCCACCTCCTACTTGCCGCTCTTCAGCAAATCATTGATCCGAGTATTGCTCAAAAGGGCAGCAACCTTACTCCCGAGCGCCTGCGTTTTGATTTTAGTATTGACCATAAATTGACCCCTGAAGAGCTTAAACAAATCGAAGACCAGGTCAATGCTTGGATTGCTGCTGACTTGCCAGTAGTTTATGCCGAATATGACAAAGACTATGCTTTTGATGGGCTCCACGCGCACGGCAGCTTTCGCGATCGATACCCGGACCGTGTGACTGTCTATCTCATTGGAGGCACGGGAGTGGCTCCTGAAGAGCGGCTCAATCAGTCAGGGCTGACCGACACGGAATCTTCAGACGGGGCACAAACGTCCGCCGCGACGCAGGAAGCAAACTGGGTCTCGAAAGAAATTTGCGGTGGCCCCCATGTCAAACGTACCGGCGAGCTAGGCCATTTCAAGATCACCAAAGAAGAATCCTCCAGTGCCAGCGTCCGTCGCATTAAAGCTATCCTCGAGTAATCGCCAACACCGGTACAGCTTCTGTACTTGCCTTCGTCCGTAGTGGGTTCGTCGATCTGCGCCGCAGTTCTCTGAGGTACTTCGGCCTCAATGGTTACGGCTGGTCT
>CANBER010000026.1 GCA_947367795.1 uncultured Candidatus Saccharibacteria bacterium | reverse complement strand
GCGGTTTCCCCATCCGCTGCCTAGCCTATTAGTTTATATATAGTACTCACCTCCTCTATCCTTCGTCCGTAGTGGAAGCGTTGATTTGCATCGTGGTGTTTCAAGACGTTTAGGAGTTGATGGCCATGGCTGGAGCTCAAACGCTGATGTGTTTAGAAATATCGATTTCGCTTCCTCCTACAATTTTGCTTTCACTGATCTTAGCGTTAATTCTTTAGGTGGATTAAGCGCTCATTGGTATGGTCTCCCCATCCGCTGGCAAGCATAAGTGTGATAATTACTACAAAATTAGGAACATTCTTATGCTTGACACAATTATCATGTACACTAACATGCAGCGGATGGGGAAACCATTCCAGCGATAATCTGGACCGTTTGATGGGTAGACATTAGATGCACCAAAGACGGAGTCGTACGTAGTAGCAATAAGAGTAGAAGCAAACGTTGCGGAGAATGTAGACCAAGAATAACCATCATTGCCGAAGAACTTAAGAGAACCGCCGCCCAGACCGACGAACCCACTACGGACGAAGGATAGAGGAGGTGAGTGTATATTAATTAATGCAGTGGATAGGATATTTTATAGAGGAGATTTGTAGTTGAACTTGTATTTGGTTTACAAGTTGGAAGGGAAATCTTTGGTTTTATCACGCTTATGTTAGGTACTTTTACTTTCTTTATGTTAGACTGACTACGGTGACAGTAAATTGACATAAGCATCAGACTTTGTAGGGGAAAGGAGGAAGCTACTATGATAATACGTTTTAGGATTTGGCAATTTCAACTTCGCATTATATTACTAAACGTAAATATTGCTTTCGTTAAGAAACGAAAGCAATAAAACATACAATTATTCCCATTCTCTCAAAGCTTAAGAGTAATGTCAATTTTGGCTGTTGCTGTGTTGTGGGATGTATATTGGTCGAGAGATGTGATGGAGATGGTGAGACATGTTATAATATTGGTATAATATTGGCATAAATTGGGAGTGAAGTGTGGAGCAGAGTGATTTAAAGAGCAACAAGATGACGATTGCGCAGACGTTGGAAGACATCAATAGAGTGAAATTTTTGCCGGCGATTCAGCGTAAGTTTGAGTGGACGGATCAGCAGATTGAAAGGTTGTTCGATTCGATTATGCGGAACTATCCGATTGGGACATTTTTGTATTGGCGGCTAAAGTCGGAAGGCGTAGCAGAAAAATATACGTTTTACGATTTTATTCGGAATTATCGGGCGAATTTTCCTTATAATGAAGCGCGCAGAGTATTTACGGAGCCGGAAATCGTAGCCGTACTAGATGGGCAGCAGCGGATGTCGGCGCTTTATATTGGGCTCTCGGGGAGTGTGTCGCGGCGGAAGAAATATGCTTGGGGGAATAAAGAATCATCATATGAAGTGAAGCACTTGTATTTTAACGCGCTGAGTGATCCGATGCGGGAGATTGAGGAGAGCTCCAATCGGTATGAGTTTAAGATGATGACGGCAGAGGAAGTGACGGCAAGTGATGGTTGGGAGAAGTTTTGGGTAAAAGTAGAGAATGTGTATGCGGTGCGAGATTTTGCGGTGATGATGGATTGGCTGCGAGAGCAAGACTATGTAAAGCAGATGCGGAGGCGAGCTGAAGAACGAGGAGAGCCAATAGAGCAGGCGGATGAAAAAGCTAAGCGGATAGAGAAGAATTTAAGTCGTCTAGCGTACAAGATTTTGGCGGACGAGAACGTAATTAACTATTTTGAGATTACGAGTCGGACGATGGACGAGGTTTTGGATATTTTCGTGAGAGTCAATAGTGGCGGGAAGGTGTTGTCTAAGGGGGATTTGCTGTTTTCAACGATTGTGTGTCACTGGGATGAAGCGAGGGATAAGGTGGATGAACTGATTCGGGAAATTAATGAAACGGGGCAGGAATTTGATTTTGGAGTGGAGGAAGTGATCATGGGCTGCCTGTATTTGATGGACTTTTCGACGACACTGAAAGTGGATAATTTGAATGCCAAGAGAGTCGAAAAAATTCGATCAGAGTGGGAGAGGATTGCAGAGGCGATTTTGACGACGATGGAGATAGTGGCAGATTTGGGGTATTCGCGGAAGAATTTGACTTCGAAAAATGTGCTACTACCGTTGATGTATTTCGTATATAAGTCGGAGAAGACGGATTTTCGGGCAGATAAGGCGGAAATGAGGAAATATTTGGCGATTGCGCAGGCGAAAATGATTTTCCGAGCGAGTACGGATACGGTGCTGGAGAGATTGAAGAGTTTGATGACCGAATCGGTGCAGGTGGATGCAGGGCAGAGCGAGGTTCGACAGCGACTTAGTTTGAGACGGAAAGAGTTTCGGGTGGAGGATTTGATCAGCGAAGATTACGATGATCTGAAATTTACAGAGACGGATTTAGGTAACGTAATGAAAATGAAGAAAGGACCGGTGACATTTTCGATTTTAACGATGCTAGATACAGGGTTTTTGTGGGGTGAGAAAGCATTTCATCAAGATCATTTGTTCCCGCATGCGCTACTGGAGGAGAAAAAGATGCGTGAACTGGGGTTGGCTCCAGAGGATGCAGTGCGTTGCGAGAAGCTGAGGGACAGGCTGCCGAATTTGCAGATTTTGGAAGGGAGAAAGAACGAATCAAAAAACAAGACGGAGTTTAAGGAATGGTATGATCAGTATCCGCAGAAGCAGGCGATTATAGCGTTGCCGGAGGAGAAGGATGGATTATATGAAAGAAAGAACTTTTTGAAGTTTTATGGTGAGCGGGAAAAACTTTTGAAAAGAAAATTGAGGAAGGTCTTTGGTTTACCTTTGGTGGTAGAAGATGAGAAGGAATAATTGTCAAGTATTAGCATAAGTTTGTTGAAGGATTACGAAAAATATCATGTGTAGGAGAAAATAAATGAGTAGTGTGTTTGCAAAAATAGTACGCGGTGAGATTCCCTGTTACAAAATTTATGAGGACGAAAAGACCTTGGCGTTTTTGGATATTGCGCCGGAGGGAGAGGGGCATACTTTAGTAGTGCCAAAGATAGGAGCGAAAAAGGTATACGAGCTTCCGAACGAAGATTATCAAGCGGTGATGGCAACGGCGAAAAAAATTGCACAGCATTATGATAAGGTATTGGGCAAACGGATGATGTTGAAAGTGGTGGGAATAGATGTTCCCTATGCGCATGTGCATATTTTGCCAGCGGAAGCAGAAGTAACGAGAGAAGAAGTGAAGAAAAAAGAGCTCTCGGAAGAAGAATTCCGCGAGCTCCAGGAGCGACTGAAGTTGGAAGCTTAGGAAGAAGGATTGGACGTGTGGGGCGATGTTTCTGAGTGGCGGTCGAGGGTTTGTTCGATATCTTCGGCGACTTGATCGTTGAATGGTGCGACGCCAATGTCGACTCCGTCGTCAAGGGTGCCAGTGGTAAGGTCGTGGCGTTCTTCGGGGGTGAGATTGTGCCATTCAGTAGATTCTTGGATGCTGGCGAGGGTAGAATTGGCAATACGGTTGAATTCTTCTTGCTGAGCACGAATTTTATGACCGGAGGGGGGTTCAATAGTAGACATAGATTATCCTTTCGGTAGGTTAAATGATTTCGTTGTCTGGGAGATTATCGGGTAATGCTGGTGTGTTGTCGGGGGGGGAAGTGGGCATGGGATGATGTTGGTCGAAGTAGGAATTAAAATGTTCGGCCATGTTGGGGATTGCACGGGCAAAACGTTGATTGCGCTTAACGCTGGCTGAGTTGTGATTGTTTGCAGCGGTTTCGGCTTTGGTTTGGTATTGTTCGGTGAGATGCGAGAAAACGCTGGTAGGATGATCGAAGCTAACGTCGTCGGGTTGACCGGTGAGAACGAGAAGGCTGGCGGTGACGGCGATCTGGTCATTGATGGCCTGTTCGTCTGCGGGGCTGGCGTTGATCCCGGGATCATCGAGATCATTAAAAAGTTCGCCGAAATAGTGACGTGCGAAATCTTCGTAGTCAGCAGGCGTAGTTTCGCGTTCGCGAGATTCGCTGCCGTCGTGGAGAATTTCCGGTAGATCTGTGGTTGCGAGATCGTCCCAGTCAGTATGAACGCTGTGAGATTCTTCCGAATCAGGGTTTGGAATAGATTCCATGTTGGTTCCTTGTTTGTTTTTGATAAAAGATGGCCGCTTGATGAAAAGCGACTCGTAATTACACTCTAATATCAGTGTAGCACAGCTTAAGCGAAATGTCAAGGTTTTGGCGGGAGTTTTGGTGGGAGCGCCTGAAATTATGCTATAATATGATTATGAAATTCACGAAGAGTTACGAACCGGGAGAGTTCGAGCCGCGGATCTATGCGGAATGGGAGAAAACTGGAGTGTTTCAGCCGCGGAAATTGCAGATGGAGGCGGATGAACGTGATGAGACGGAGACCGGGGAGTGTTATTCTTTGGTGATGCCGCCCCCCAATGCGAATGGAAATTTGCATATTGGGCATGGCTTGACGGTGGCGATCGAAGATTCCCTAGCGCGGTATTATCGGTTGCGCGGGAAATCAACTTGGTATATTCCGGGAGCAGATCATGCGGGCTTTGAGACCTGGGTGGTATATGAAAGGGCCTTGGAGAAAGAAGGCCATACGCGGTTTGAATATTCTCGCGACGAACTGTATGCTCGAGTGTGGAAGTTTGTCGAAGAACAGCGTGGAAATATGGAGCTGCAAGTGCGGGCGCTGGGCGCGAGTTGTGCCTGGGGTGATTTGACTTTTACGCTGGATGAAAATGTAGTCTCGAGAGTGTATAAGACTTTCGAGAAGATGTGGAATGATGGGATGATTTATCGGGGGGAGAAATTGGTGAATTATTGCCCACAGCATCAGACGGCGTTTGCGGATATTGAGGTTGATTATCGGGAAGAAAAGACACCACTGTACTATATCAAGTATGGGCCGTTTACGTTGGCGACGACCCGGCCAGAGACTAAATTTGGTGATACTGCGGTGGCGGTGAACCCAGGAGATGAGCGTTATAAGGAATGGGTTGGTAAGACGATTACAGTTGAAGGCGTGAATGGTCCATTTGAGGTGGAAGTGATTGCTGATGAGATGGTGGATATGGAGTTTGGGACTGGTGTAGTAAAAATTACTCCGGCACATGATTTTAATGACTGGGAAGTGGGTCAACGCCATAATTTACGGGTAGTACAGGTAATTGGTGAAGACGGTCGAATGACGGAAGTTGCGGGACGTTTCGCTGGTATGCCGGTCAAAGAGGCACGTGAAGCTGTGGTTAAGGCGATGGACGAGATGGGGATGATCGTTAAGATTGACAATGATTATGTGACGAAAGTCCCTCATTGCTACAAATGCGGGGCGGTAATTGAGCCGATGCTGAAGCAACAATGGTTTATTGATGTGGAGAGATTGGCGAAGGGGGCGATAGAACGTCTAGAAGCGGGAGAAATTAAGTTTTATCCGGCAAACAAGAAGAAAGTTTTGATCAATTACCTGAAAAATTTGAAAGATTGGAATATTTCGCGGCAGATTCCTTGGGGGATTGCGATTCCGATGTTCCGTCAGACGGAAACGGAGAATGCGCCCGAGTGGGTGTTCGATGTGCGAACCAATCTGGAGAAAATTGAGGTGGGGGGAGTGAAATATTATCGGGATGAGGATACTTTCGACACTTGGTTTAGTTCGTCGCATTGGCCTATAGTCTGTACTAACTGGACCGAGGCGGGCTTGTCTTCTGGGCGAATTTCTTCGTCAGAGCCTGCGAGTGCTCCTTCGCAGGACGATGAGTCCAGCTCAGTCCGCTCCTCGGTTCTTCCTCGAACTTCATCCCAGCTGACTTCGCCCGTGACGGCATCTAATGGCCGCGCGAATCCGTACTATCCGTTGAACGTAATGGAAACAGCGGGAGATATTCTCTTTGCGTGGGTGGCGCGGATGATTATGATGGGCGTGTATGTCACGGGTGAGGTTCCCTTCCGTGAGGTGTATTTGCATGGCTTGGTGCTAGATGCGCATGGACAAAAAATGTCGAAGTCGAAGGGTAACGTGATTAATCCGATGGAGTTGGTGACGAAGTATGGTTCGGATGCGTTTAGGCTGGGGATTCTGAGGGGTCGTAGTGCGGGGATGAATCAGGCGTTTTCGGAAAATTCAGTGATGGCAGGTAGGAATTTATGTAATAAACTGTGGAATTTGGCAAGGTTCATCCAGGGGATGGTGGATGAAAGCCACAGCGGTAGTATCGAGGCGGCAGAAATGGCACTGGCTGAGGCAGAAGCTGAGGTGGTGAATGCAGGGGCGGTGCGTGCAGGACGAGAAATGCCATATGCGACGGAAAATATGGGTGAGGATTGGATTTGCCGAGAATTGACGGCTTGCAAGGAAGAGATTGAGGACGATATGGAAGCGTATCGTTTCTCAGAGGCAGTGGAGAAACTGCATAGTGTGATTTGGGATAAGTATGCTGACTGGTTTATTGAAAGCCAGAAAATTTATAAGAATTTACCCTTGCTTAAGGTGACGTTGGAGATGATTTTGAAGATGTTGCATCCGTTTGCACCGTTTGTGACAGAAGCGATTTGGCAGAGTTTGAGCTGGACGGGAGGCATGCTGATTGTGCAGCAATGGCCGTCTAGGCTCAAATTTGACCCGATAAGCGCAAGCAATTTTGAAAGCTTGATGGGAGTCGTGTCGGAGATTAGAAGGGTCTCAAATGAGCTGTTAGGGGCTTCTAAAGGCAAAAAGTGGACGGTGTTGTATGGTGATGATGCGTTGGTGGATGATAATCAACTGCTGGTGGCCAAGTTGGCGGGTGTGGAGAGCGTGATTAGCTGTGAGGGGCAGCCAAGGGGCTTAAGGTTGGCATTGGCTAATCATGAAGTATACCTTGATGTCCCGACAGAGGTGGTGACACAATATCGAGATAAACTCGAGGAAAAGATTTTGAAAGTGGGACAGGAGCTTGATGCACTGAATAAGAGGATGATGAATCCGAATTACGTAGATAAGGCGCCGGCGGAGTTAGTGAAGCAGACGCGTGAAGGCATTCAGGAAAAAATGAAACTGATTCAGAGGCTAAAGGGAGAGCTCAGAGTGATCGAATAAGAGCTGGAGGTAAGAAATGACCCCCGGATCAGGTGATTCGGGGGTTTGTGCTATTGACTGACCAGCTGGAGGAGAAAACTGTTTAAGGCGTTACATGCAGTGTCTTCAGGGAGATGAAACTGATAGGTGGGTGCTTCGGTAGAGTTGGTGTTTTCCTGTTGGCTGGGTGTAAGATATTGTTCAAAACCGAGTGGCGGAGTTTGATTTGGTAAAAGAGTGATCTGAAAAATTTTGGACGTGTCGTCGTATCCAGATGATTGGATGATGCGGCTTAAGACTAAATCTTGTCCGAGTTCCAGATAGGTTGCAATTCTTGCGAGCAAGTAATCCATAAGATTGGCCTCCTAAAGTGTATTTCCTTCGCGTGTTGGATGCTTTACTGGGTCAAAATAGCTTGATCAATTAAGGTGCCAACTTCGCAGGGAGTTTGAGTTAATTGTAGGATAAAGACATCTTTTTGTCAAGATGTTCCCTGTTGGTTGAGTGATGTTGTGAGAGTAGTGATGTGGTATTTTTGGGTTGATGTCAAAATCCGAGAGAATTTTCGCGAAAATGCTTGTAAATGGAAAAGCTTGTGCTATAATGGAGGTAACGGATGATCTAGCAAGTGGGCCAGAGATTCGAGAGGAAGATGGAGCAAGGGGTTTGGCGTAAAGTTCGTGGAAGGACTATCCGTTACATGTTATACCACGGTTGGATGGTGTTTGCAAGGTTTTTCACATACCTTATATGGTTTTGTGGAGTTTTTGGGATTGGCCGGGAGGCTATTTTTTCATGTATTGATGGATGGGGAAGGTGGTTTTGGAATGCTCGGATGTCGCGCGATAACAGAGGAGATAAGGTTTGATTTAAAATGGAGTGTTTTGTGGAATGTAAAAAGCGCTTCTTTTAAGAAGCGCTGGTGATCTCCGTGAAAGGGAATTAATGGAATAGTTTACGCTTGAAACGGTTGATTAAGCGGATGAATTGATAGAGGCGATATTTGAAGATATTGATAGGGAAATCCCAGGTGCCGGCGTAGTTGACTTGATGGCCGCCGAAGGATTTTTTATGTTTGGTGAAGCCATACCAGGGATGTTTGGGATCGGTCGAGGTGGTGACTCCCCAGAAATCGAACTCATGGAAGCCGTTTCGGCTGGCGTCGATCATTTCTTGGATGGAGATGATGGTGCCTGCGGCGAGGTTGCGATGAGCGTCGTCGGCGGAAGCATGAACAGCGTAGCGAACGCCATTGTGGTCGTGAACTAGGGAAGCAGCGATGGGCTCACCGGAAAGTTCGGCGACATAGAGGGTAGCGAATCCGGATTTAAGTTGGTTTTCCAGATGGGCGCGATTTTGTGGTGAAAAATGGTTGCGAGCGCCGGTTTGCTCGAGGAAGCTCATGAGAATGGTGATTTCTTTGGGGTCGGTGGTCTGGCGGAGTTTGAGATCTTTCTTTTCATGATTGCGCCAGCGGCGGACTTTGCGATCTTCAGTGATGTCTGATAGGATTTCTGTTTCAGGGCGATTGAGGTCAATGACCCAAGTATGGGCTGGATCAATGTCATGAGATTTGTGTAAATTGAGGGATTTAGGATCAGAAAGAGGGAAGGTTGGCTCGATGCGGATAAAGAAAGCATGGTTGGCGTGGGCGACTTGAGTGAGAGCGTTGAGGGCTGACTTAAGAAGTTCGGTGGGAGAAAGATTAGGATGATTTAGATCAATAGAAGGGCCGTAGGGACAAAAGAGGTAATTACCGAGAGGAGTGGAGTGCAGGATGGCAAGCGCGGAAAAGCCTTCGCCGGTAACGCGGAAGGTTTGGTGGCCTTCGAGCTGTTCGTATTTTTCCCAAGTTGGAGACTGTAAAAAGTGTTGATTCATGGGGTTATTATAGCATGGGATTGATAGGCCTACTCAATTTAGGTTGTTAAGCCTTGATGTTTCGTGTCTAGTTCCTCTCTTCTTCGATCGGGGTGGCGCTCTCAAAATCGAATCCCTCGCTATGCTCGGGCCGTGAT
>CANBER010000025.1 GCA_947367795.1 uncultured Candidatus Saccharibacteria bacterium | reverse complement strand
AAGTAGATTGATGGTTTTATAGAGATGATCTTTAGTTGAACTTGTAATTGGTTTAAAAGTTGGGGCAGCGGATGGGGAAACCGTAGTAACGATTGTCCGGTCCGCCCGACGGGTTGACACCAGGCGCACTGAAGCCGAGGTCGTACGCAGTAGCAGAAATAACTTGATCAAACATCACGGATGACGAAGACCAGCCGTAAGCATTGAAGCCGAAGTCTCTCAGAGCACCGCGGTACAGATCGACGAGCCCACTACGGACGAAGGATAGAGGAGGTGAGGCTATAAAATAAGAATGAGGGGGATGGGGGTTGATTTTTGGAGGAGGTTTGATATAATGAAAATATCTAGAAGAACTTTGGGGGAGTGTGGGGGAAGAAAAGGAAAGGTAAAATGAATAGTAAACAAGAGAATGAGCGACGCGCGCGCTTGATGAAAATGCGTGATGAGAGGCTTCCAGACATCAAAAAACAATTTGAAGAGGCACAGAAGCGGAATTTTAACTCGAATTTTGCGGAAGGGGGGAAAGACGCGGCTCTGGTGAAGAAAAACGCTTCTAGGGGGCGAAGAAAGCTTTCTGAGGCAAAAAATGGGGATTTTGAAGTGTCAAAATCTTCGAAAAATAGGCAAAAAGCCGCTGAAGGGCGTCAAACGGCCTCTAGAACAGCGCAAACAAAAAAAAGCCGTAATATGGCGGTTGGCGCTAAAAACTCCGCTAATGGTGCCAAAAACCCCTCTCAGGCGCAATCTCGCGCAGCGGCTAAAAAGGCCGGACTTGGAGTGTCGGTACGTAAAGGTGAGATGGTGCATCATCAGAGGATGCTTTCTCAAGACGTAAACGCGCAAGCGACTCAGCATATTATCGGGGTGCCGGTCAACCGGAGCCGCTACAATGGTTATGATGGCGTACAAGTGACCAATGCTCAACTGAAGGCGTCGCGGCCAGATCCGGACGCAGTGCGGGTGATGCCGCTAGGGGGATTTGGTGAGTTTGGAATTGGTAAGAATATGACTTTAATTGAGTATAAAAACGAAATTATTGTCGTGGATATGGGGACTTTGTTTGCTGGTGCAGATTATCCGGGAGTGAATTACATGGTGCCGGATATTCAATATTTAGAAGATAATATGAAAAATGTGAAGGCAGTATGCTTTACGCATGCGCATTTGGATCACATTGGAGCGTGTCGTCATTTGTTGCCGAAATTTGGGCCGCTGGTACCAATTTATGCGACGGCATTTACAATTGGGATGATTGAGAAACAGATGTCCGAGCTTGATGAGGTGCCAGAAATGAATTATCATGCGGTGGAGCCATTGAAACATGAACAAATCAAAGTGGGTGAGTATTTTTCGGTGGAATTTATTCATGCATTGCATTCAATTCCGGGAAATGCCTCGATTGTGGTGAGGACGCCAAACGGAGTAATTTATCTGTCGGGTGACTGGCGACATGAGGAGAGGCCGTTAGGGACTCAGACGGACTATGAAAGAATTGATGAGATTGTAAAGAAAGAGGGGATTGCGCTGCTGCTGAATGAGAGCACGAACATTGATAGTCCGGGGCGACATCCACATTCGGAATACGATGTGGGCGAGAATATTGGCCGAGTGATGGATCATTATGCGAATGGGCGTGTAATTGTGAGTTGTTTTTCGAGCCAAATTAAGAGGATCGAATTGGTACTGAACGAGGCAGCGAAACGGGGGCGCAAGGTAGCGTTTGCTGGGTTTTCGATGATCAATAACGTCGAAGTGGCGCTGAGGGCAGGTGTGATCAAGGTGCCAAAAAATACGATTATGAAGATGGAAGACATCGTGAAACTACCAGATGATCAGGTGACGGTGGTTTGTACGGGTAGTCAAGGGGAATTGAATGCGGTGTTAAATCGGATGGTGACGGGGGCGCATAAATATATCAAGATTAAGGCGTCGGATGTGATTGTGTTTTCTTCGAATCCAATTCCGGGTAATGAGCCGCATGTGGTAAATACAGTGGATGGGTTATTACGCGAAGGTGCGGGAGTGATTCAGAATGGGAAGAGTCACATTACGAATCTTGGGCCGTTGCATCTCTCAGGGCACGCGTATTATGAGGATCACGTGAACTATGTACAGCGTTTGCAGCCAAAGAATTATTTGCCGTATCATGGTGAATTTTATATGCTGGAGCATAATGCTGAAATGGCGGAAAATGTGGTGGGGATTCCAAAGGAACGGATTATCGTGGCAGATGATGGCGATGTGATTGAGCTGACCAAGGAACAGACGATTCATAAGGCCGGACGGATTCATGTAGGAAATAAATTGTTTGATGATGCGGATAAGCCGGTGCACGAAGCAGTGGTGAAGGATCGGATTCATATTTCGAGGGAAGGGATTTTTGTGATCGTGCTGACTTTGTCAAAGAAGACGAATCGGTTAATCAAGACGCCGGATATTGTGTCGAGAGCGTTTATCTATCTTGATAATTCGGAAGAGCTAGTGGCGAAAATTCGGCATTATCTCAGGGTGAGAACGGAAAAACTACAGGGTGATGACATGAAGGCCTTTAAAGAAGAAATCAAGGAAGATGTGACGCATATTTTGTATGATGCGACGGGGCATACGCCGATTGTTATTCCAGTAATAAATCGCGTGTAGGGGGACTTGTTCTCTGGGTGCATTGCGGCGTCTGAGGTTTAAAAAGTAATTAGCACTCTTTACAAATGAGTGCTAATTTGCTATAATGAAACCAAAGCTCAGAAAAGTGGGCGAGATGAAGTATAATAATATAATCTGAGCGAGGTAAAGATGGATAGTGATTTTAGTGAAACAATGAATCGGTTATCGGAGAATGCGAGATTTGCGCTCCAGAAAGCGGATTTGTTTAGTAAGAAATACAATAATGGTTATATGGGGACGGAGCATATCTTGCTGGGGATTTTGTCGCAAGATGTTTCGCAAGGGGCGAGAATGCTGCGTCGCTATAATGTGACGCTGGAAGGGGCGGAGAAGGCTTTGGGGCAGGAAGCGGTAGAGGTGAATGGTAATTCTTCGATGGCGATGATGTCGCTGTCGGAAGCGGCAGTGTTGACGATCCGGATGGCAGACCATTATGCGACGGAAAAAGGCGCGCCGGCGGTGGGGACGGAGTATTTATTATATGCCCTACTCTGTCAACCTAACTCGAGAGGCTCGGTGTTGTTGTCGCGGATGGGCGTAGATATGGATGAAGTGTTGGATGCGCTGGAGGACGTCCTGAAGGATCAAGCGAAGCGTGAAGAGAATCAACGCAAGAAGCAGGAATATAAACCGAAGCAGCTGAAGTGGCTGAAGCGGTTTGGGCAGGATTTGACGCAGTTGGCGAAGGAAGGTAAGCTCGACACGGTGATTGGCCGGGAACGAGAGATCGAACGGGTGGTGACAGTGTTGGCGCGTAGAACAAAGTCGAATCCGGTATTAATCGGTGAAGCCGGAGTAGGAAAAACCGCGATTGTGGAAGGTTTGGCTGAGAGAATGGTGAAGAACGATGTGCCAGGCGTGTTGATTGGAAAGCGAATTATCCAAGTGGATCTTTCGAATATGGTGGCGGGGACGAAGTTTCGGGGAGAGTTCGAAGAACGCATTAAGGGTGTGATTGATGAAGCGATTGAAAATGAAGATGTGATTTTGTTTATTGATGAATTGCACCTTTTGATGGGAGCTGGAGCAGGTGAAGGTTCGATGGATGCTGCGAATATCTTGAAACCAGCGCTGGCTAGGGGACAAATTCAGCTGATTGGTGCGACAACGATGGATGAGTACCGCAAGAATATTGAAAAAGACAAAGCGTTGGCACGACGTTTTCAGATTGTGATGGTGGAAGAGCCGAGTGCAGAGGTGACTCTTAAAATTATGAAAGGTGTGAAACAACACTATGAGAAGCACCACCGTGTAGAAATTCCGGATGAGATGCTGGAAACAGCGATTAATATGTCGAGCAGATATATTAATGATCGGTTTATGCCGGATAAGGTGATTGATGTGATTGATGAAGCGGCGGCGATTGCGAAGGTGACGGCAGATAAAAAAGGCGGTTCTGAATATAAGAAATTGAAAGTTCAGCTTAAAGACGCGGAAGAAAAAATGGCCGAAATGGCGGAAAAGGAAGATTTTGAAGCAGCAGCGCTATGTAAGACGGAAGTGGCGAAAGCCAAACAGAAGCTGAAGGAGCTAAAAAAACAAGGGGTGGAGACTCAGCCAGTATTAACGGAAGAAGATTTGGCTAAAGCGGTGAGTTTGAAGACGGGGATCCCGGTATCGAAGGTGCATGGTTCGGAAATGGAGATGCTGGGTGACCTGGAGGGACATCTGAAAAAGTCGATTGTGGGGCAAGATGAGGCGGTGAAGGCGACGGCGAAGGCGATCCGGCGAGGGCGGAGCGGGATTGCAAATGAAAAACGCCCGATTGGATCGTTCCTGTTTATGGGTCCGACGGGTGTGGGTAAGACTGAGCTCGCGCGCGTGATTGCACGGGAAGTGTTTGGTGGGGAGAATGCTTTGATTAAGATTGATATGTCGGAGTTTGGGGAAAAGCATAATGTCTCGAGGTTGGTGGGCGCGCCGGCGGGCTATGTAGGATACGAAGATGGCGGGAAATTGACCGAGGCGGTACGACGGAAGCCATATGCGGTGGTGTTGTTTGACGAAATTGAAAAAGCGCATCCGGAAGTGTTTAATATGCTACTACAGATCCTTGAGGATGGAGAATTGACTGATGGTCAGGGAACGAAGGTGAAATTTAATAACACCGTAGTGATTTTGACGTCGAATTTGGGTGCGAGTGAAATGTATCGCGAGAATGAATTAGGATTTGTGGCTAAAGGCGCCAAGCAGAAGCACGAACTCGACATCGAATATGAGGCGAGCAAAGAGACAGCGATGCGCGCACTGAAAAAGGTGATGAAGCCAGAATTGATTAACCGATTGGACGGAATTTTGGTGTTTAGGCCATTGTCGCGAGCAAACGTGGAGAAGATTTTTGATAATTTGATCGAGGAGCTGCGCAAACGCTTGGCCAAGAAGAAGCTTGGTTTGAAGATTGATCAGAAGGTGAAGGACTACTTGATTGAGCTGGGATATGATCCGAAAAACGGCGCGCGTCCGCTTAGACGAGTGATCGAAGATCGAGTGGAATCGTTACTGGCGGAAGAAATTATTGCCGGAAGATTAGTGGAGGGGGATATTGCTGCGGTTGGTTTGAAGAAAAAGAAAGACGGTGAGGTAGAGCTCACGATGAAGGTGGTGCATGAATAAAGAGCGCCGAACCTGGGGGTGGGTATTGGTGATTGTGCTGGTGATCGCGGTAGGCTGGGCGATACGTGAGCCGGCGGTGCAAGATTTTTGGAAGGGCTTGAGTTATCATCCGGACGAAAAGGTAGCGCAGATGGAAGCGGATCTGCAATTGACTGGTACAGGACGACGAATTTTTGCGGCGACGCGTCCGGTGATTGAGGGGAGCTCGGAATTTAATGAACATTGCCAAAGTCATAATGTAGATGTGACGCTGCTGGGCTGTTATACGGAGGGGAGAGTGTATGTTTATGAAGTGACGGAGGACGAGTTAAGATCGTCGAATATTGTGACCACGGCCCATGAATTACTACATGCAGTTTGGGAGCGGATGGGCGCATGGGAGCGGTCCGAAGTGGAAAAATGGCTGGAGATGCTTTATCAGGAGAAAAAGGAGTGGTTTGACGAAGAGCTGAAGTCTTATGGAGATGACGAGAGGCTTGAAGAAGTGTATACGCGGGCGGCGACGAAGTTAGCTGATTTGCCAGAGCAACTAGAACAGCATTATGCGAAGTTTTTTGAGAATCGTGGCAAGATCGTGGAGGCTTATCGGACGTATGAAGCGCCGTTTTTGAGACTCCAAGCAGAGTTGGATCAGCTGCTAGCGGAGATTATGAAAGTTAAGGCTGAAGTCGAGGAAGAGCGCAAAACTTATCTGACCGGTGTGGAAAGGCTGGATGGACAGATCGATGAGTTTAATCGATGTGCGAATACTGCGGGATGTTTTACTAGTGAGTCGGAGTTTTCGCGGAGGCGCCAAGGTCTGCTCAGTGAAAGGACGGCCTTGGAAAGCATGCGGGAGCGATTGAACGGTAAAATTACCGAAAATAACGGACGCATAGAGCAATATCGTATGCGACAGCAGACGCTGGGCCGCTTGAATGATGCGATGAACTCCAATATTGAGCTAGTCGAAGTAGTAGAATAAAGTATAATTAGAAAAAGGAGTAAGAATGAAAGATTATTTAGTACCAACCGTGATTGAGGAAACTGGTCGAGGGGAGCGGGCATATGATATTTATTCGCGGCTTTTGAACGATCGGATTGTATTTTTGGGTGAGCAGGTGAATTCGCAGACGGCGAATTTGGTGGTGGCACAGCTGCTGTTTTTAGCCAACGAAGATCCGAAGCGAGATATTAAACTTTACATCAATTCTCCTGGTGGGTCGGTGTATGATGGACTGGCGATCATCGATACGATGAATTATATTGGGCCGGACGTACAGACGATTGGAATTGGTTTGCAGGCTTCAATGGGGGCGATGCTGTTGGCATGTGGGGCGAAGGGTAAGAGATTTGTGCTACCGAACGCGAGGGTGATGATCCATCAGCCGTCTTACGGATCAGGACAAGCGAAGGTGACTGATCAAGAAATTGAGTTAAAAGAGGGGCTGTATCTGAAGAAAAGATTGATTGAGATTCTGGCGGAGAAAACGGGGAAGGATGCGAAGCAAATTGAGCGCGATATGGACCGAGATAATTGGATGGGGGCTGAGGAAGCGGTGAAATACGGGATTGTGGACGAAGTAATTAAGGGGTAGAAACCGTTGTTGGGGGGGTCTATTGACTTTTTGAGATAAGTGTGCTATAATGAGGGTAAGTTCATGAAAATGGGCTTGGTTGTTGGTGGGATTGCGCTAAGAATCCTGGCGCAATTCTGATTGTGGGTCATGGCCCCAAGTAACTTAAAAGGAGGAAGAGAAATGCTAAATTTGCGAAAGAAGTATTATGTGTGCGCGGAGGGGAGACCATGCAGTGTACTTGAAGCCTGGGCGAATGAGAACACGATGAAGTTGATTGAAAGTGAGTCTTTTTTCTATGGTCGTACGTTGGTTTTTGAGCTGAATGTCCAGTATAACGATGATTTGAAGTTAGCTATAGGTATGGGACATCTTAAGCTGATGAATGGTAAACGGCAGATCGGCCGTGCGAGGTTTATTCAGGAAGCGCAGAAGGTGATAATCCGTCCGGAGATTCGTGATCGCTGAAGGGAGAAGCCGAGGAAAGTTAACATTTACTCTGATATTGCCCCGGAGCGTTGCTCTGGGGTAGTTTGTTGAGGGAAGGTTATGTTATAATTGGTGGAGAGTAGAAAATATAAGGGTGGAGATGGAGGTAAAGTAATGAAAGTCTTGTGGACGGATGGAAGTGCGAGTCCGAATCCGGGTCCGGGGGGGTTTGCGGTGATCGAGAAAAATAAGCCGGTGGTTTTGGGCAGGGAAGATAATTCGACAAATATTCGGATGGAAGGTAAGGCGATGATTGCAGCAATCAAATATGCTGATGGTGAGCCTTGTGAGATTCATAGCGATTCGGAGTTTTGGATTAATGTTCTGACAAAGTGGGCTCCGGGTTGGTCGCGCAATGGTTGGAAGAAACGGTCGGGGGAGATTAAAAATCTAGATACCGTACAAGAACTTTACCAGTTGTATCAGGAGAATCCGGTGGAGCTGGTGTGGGTGCGGGGACATGTGGGGACGACGCAGAATGAGCTGGCGGATACTTGGGCGAATCGGGCGCGGCAAGGTGAAGAATTGAGCTAGAATTTGCGGTTGGTAGGATAGCGACGCGAAGGCTGAACAGTGCGAGGGCGTTTGGGGGTTTGACTGAGGCGATAAGAACGGGCGCTAACACGCGAGGTAGAGTGGGAGTTGAGTCGAACTAGGCTAACGATGATGAGAGCTAGGATGGCGGAGACAGCGGTAACTGCGAACGCGAGACGTAGTGAAAGTGGGGTGGGGCTGTCTGTTTCCGGGTTAGAGGTGAGCGGGACTTCGACGTCGGCATAGGGCGTTGAGGTGTCTTCGTTAATGACAGGAGAAGGGGTTTGAGTTTCTGAAATGGAAGAGGCGGGGGTAGTTTCTGAGGAAGGGGAGCTTGGTGCGGTATTGATGGCTACGGATGTGGTGGTGCGGGGGTAACTGGGTGTAGTGACCGAGGCAGCAGGTTGGGGCGTGGATTGGTCGGGAGTGGTTAAAGAAGTGGATGGTGAAACGGTATTGGCGGATTGGCGCGCGGCGTATTCGCGAGCGGCTTGGAAACGCAGAGAACAAGCCAGATAAGCGTCTCGAGCGGCGGCGACGATATCGCGCAGGTTATCTGGATCGGCCGTGTCGTAGTGGTCGAGGAGAGAGTTTGCTGTGTCCACTAGGGCAAAAAGATAGCGATATTCGCGGTAAAAGGGAGTGGTGGACTCGAGGACTGAAGGGGTGAGCTTTTGGTATTCGCTGTAATGCTCGAGGGAGAAAATAGGCTGGAGGCTGGCAGTGATTTCTGCGGGAGTGGGGATGGTAGTGGCTTCGTAGGGGGAGGTGATCGTCAGAGCAGAAACAGGTCTAGTAAAGGTTGGTATGGCGACGAGGCCGAGAATTAAGACACTCAAAAAGTAGACTCCACGTTTCATAAAAACTCCCATTGAATTGATTTAAGCTCATTCTAGCAGAGGGTGAAATAAAGGGCAAGCAACAGCGGAATGAAGAGAGTTGATCTGTATTTTTTATCCTTCGTCCGTAGTGGAGTGACTTTTACGAACCATGGTTCGGTGTACTATTTTGGTTCTACCGGGTATGTTTGGGCATCATCAGTGGCGAACTATAGTAATTATCAGTCTGCATTGGTTTATGAACTGCTTTTTGCTCTCCCTTCTGTGTCACCGTCAAATGGACCTAATTTAAGGCTAAGTGGTTTCCCCCTCCGCTGCCTAGCCTATTAGTTTATATATAGTGATGGTGCTAAGGGTTTAGATACAGTTTCTTGCGATCAGGGTGACGCTCTCAAAATCGAGCCTTCGGCCGTGATTTTGACCCG
>CANBER010000024.1 GCA_947367795.1 uncultured Candidatus Saccharibacteria bacterium | reverse complement strand
CGGTGGATTACCTATAAGATGTATTCAAACTCATCGTCCAGCTCTGGAGCATCTGCCGCCCTGATGACTGGGAGTCTGAAAATCCTGCCATAATTGTGCTCCACAAGGAGTTTTGCTACAATATGAGCAGGTTCAAGAAGTGTCCCTTCTGGACCACCATTGCCATTTGCAACCAATCGCAAGATTGGTGTCAAATGGCAATTTTAGTGTTAAGAAATGTGGAAAAGAACCGGAGACGGTTCTAGGCGGTAGATGCAATTGAATTTATATCCCTCCAAACATAACCTACGACACCCGACAACACAGGCCAGTTATTCTTCGACTTAATACTGATTAACAATCTCAATCGGCGCAGTGAGCCCGTTTCTGGAATTGCCAATTGCGTCAAGTATTAAACCTTCGTTCCTGATTTCAGATTTCATTGCCAAGATTTCTTCATAAGAAAACCACCTTACGGCTAAAATTTCTTTCGGATCAAAGGCAATGTTTTCATCCAGAAGTTTGGCAGTAAAAATTATTGTTACAAAAACATCGTTTTCGGAAACTCGACTACCAATTTGGCAAACGTTAATCGGCTCCACAATGGATCCAGTTTCTTCTTTTGCCTCCCGTTTCGCGCCATCTATGATGGTTTCTCCGGGGTCCAAATGTCCAGCCGGTAGATTCCACTTTCCGCGGCAACTAGCCTTCGCCTCCTGCACCAGCAGATATTTACCATCTTTTTCTACAACTACCCCAACGACAACTTTCGCATTAGAACTCATATTTTCCCAGCACCTCTCCATCACAATCGCGAATTTCTGCTTTTGCATTCGCGAGATAATAACACTTGAATTCCGGATTATTAAGCGTATAGCCAGCTTCCTCCGCCCAGTCAAACTCATCAATAATGGCTTGCTTGGCCGCATTATTGCCACTATCATCTACCGCTTCACAGAAAATGCGCAACCAATTCTCTTTTTCGGAATTGTAAGCCACAATACAAATTTGATTATTTTCAGCGATTTGCTGCGCTACGCCCTTATGTGCTTGGGTTAGTATATAGATTTTACCATCGAATAAGACCGGATCGCCGAATGGCCAGCAACTCACGCTATCACCATTTCTTGTCGCGAGAAAATTGACCTTGAGGGCTTTGAGATACTGGAACACTGCTTCCATTTTTACTCCTTTTAGAGCAGTGGCTTTGGCACCGGATTATATCACGATACAAAAAAGACACCGTGTAATCGGTGTCAAAGTCAATCCAAGCGATAGGCATACGGGTTCGCACGCAAATCGACACACGGTGCCGTTTTAGTCATGCGACAAAACTTCCGCAAACTTGTCACTTAGCTTACTGCTTGAATTTAATAACTTTGACACTCTTATTATACCATAGCTTTGCAAAAGCCCCGGATAAGTCCGGGGCCAAAAGTGCATTTTAGGACGCCCAAGGAGTGAGGTCATCCCAAATCTCATCCAGGTCGTAGAATTTGCCCGGTCTCACGGGCTTGGTCGTCATGACTTTGGCAATTCTCAGCACGTCAGCTGCCAAATCCTTTTTGCACTGAGCGTCGTCTATGTTTTTCCTGAGTACAATCCGTTCGACGTCGGCGGCGTTCCAACGTGCGTATAGTAGCATTGCGTCCATCTTGCAGTCCAGCACATTGGCAATATCGTCTGGCTCCGAAACACCGGTATACGCTCCGTAGCATTATAGGGTAACGCCATCTGGCGACTGCTTAGGCCCAACGTCCCGCTCACCAGTGGGACTTTAAGTCGTACGGCTAATTCTACGACTTTTTCAAACGTTACCACATGAGAAAAGTCGGCAATTACGTTAACGTCTGCCCGTTTTGCTCGTCGCACCAGACCATGGAGTCCAAACATAGCGCTGTCGTAGTTCAGCCATTCCACCCACTCAAAAGTCTGACCGTTGTTTTCGAGTCTGCCGTCCGAGTTGTGGCGCGTCATGCCTGCCACGATTTCCACACCCGGTATCTCGCGAACTACCTTCAGGGCCGCGAGTCCGGTTTCTCCGGTGATCCCGCTCCAGAGGACTTTCGCATTTTCCATCCTATTCCTCCTCTCTCGTGAGCAAGATGTCTACTTCGAAAACCTTGAGCGCACGCAGTTCGATCTCATCAATTGTCCTATTATGCGCCCGCCGCCTCTCGACGACTCCCTGTGTCGACAATGGACTATAGGGCAAAGCTTTTGGCTTCACGTGCACTCCCATTACGACCAACGCCCCCGCTTCCTTCATCGTGTGCGCCAGGCTGCGCGCCGCGTAAGGGTGGCAGGATTGATTTGTGTCCAGGACAACCATCACCGTTTGAGGAATCCTCAGCACTTCGACCAGTGCTTCCGCATCGGGTATCTCGCCGCAATATTGCATACAATCGCCAAGACACGTAGTTAGTTGTTCTACAACCTGATTTTTAAACTCCGAATCCGCTCCAAACACCACGATCCCAAGCGGCCACTCCGCCGTTCGTAGTAGATCGAAGATCTGCTCCGGTTTACATAGCTGCTCCATTTTCCATAAATTGTTCATCCAAATATCCCTCCTTTATCATCAAACTCTGAACAATTTACCGCTACTCTATTATTTTATGATAGAAACCGCATTTTGTCAAATTTAAGCCTGTATTTCCCATAATAATCGCCCCCGCCATTACGGCAGGGGCACTTGGTTGACCTTAATCCAGAATGAGATCTACGTCTATCTGGATATCCCGAGAAATACGCCAGAAGAACTCCCGCGCCTCACGCATTCCTGCGATCGAACAACGTTGATCCTCTCTCGAGTCGGCTCCCGAAGTACAGATCGCAAATCTCAAGAACTCCTTGTCATCCAGGGTTACCGTCGCATAAACCGGTCCAAAATGCTGGGACCAGCCATTTTCTTCCACGAAATACTGATCCTCGTAGAGCGGTTCATCGATCTCACCTTTCAGGGCTTTGCGTTCGAAACGATATTGCCGAGCGGCATATGCGGTTTTGAGGGCCGAATATCCATAGCAGTTCACCGGTTCAATGTGTCCATCTTCCGGACTCTCCCACTGTACTGTATGACTGCCTCTTGGATCAATCTTGAATACGAACTCTCTTTCGCCAACATCGATCACTTCCGTGCCCAAATGCCCGCGGTGCTTCCAAAACAGACCGCCACCCAGCCACTCATCGGCTTCCTCACAGAGCGCCACCATTGTAATCCGGATGCACCCGTTGTGACTTTGTCGAAATGCCGGCACGGTTTGTGCTTCACGCCGTACGGCGTCCAGGATCAGCTCCAGCAGATCCTGATAACGAGACTGCTCTTTCAAAGCCTGTAAAGATCCATGTTGTGTATTTTTCTCCATTAAATCACCTCCTAAATCTCTGGAGAACCAAAATGTACGCCCGTAATATGATTTTGCGGGTCCATCTCTCCATTATAGTACACTTGAGCTAAAAAGTCAATAGTTTCTGGTTATTTTCCTCCGCAGCTCGGATCTATGCTATAATTATTTCATGCAACGTGGAGTGAAATCTTGGCAGCGTAAGCTTGCGAAATGGCTGGATGAGTGGAGACTAGCCTGGTCTGGCATCATCTTGGCGACAGGGAATTATCGTTTCATTCTGGTCTTTCTCTTGAGCTTTATCATTTTTGGGACCCTGATGAATCTCTTGTCGGGTAGCACGGCCGCCGTCAGTCTGTTTTGGAGTGTCGACTTTGCCGGTAAATTGCGGATTATCTGGGATGGTTTTCTTGGTATTTTTGGCATTGGTCGTAATTTTTGGGACTGGGCGCTGCTCTGCGGAGTGACTTTTTTGCAAAGTATCTTGATTGGCTTGGTTGCCTTAGTCTGGCAAAAACGCCGCCGCAACCGTCAGTCCCAGATCGCCGCTGACGCCGCAAACGCCGAGAATCTCCAAAACGCCGGCCTTGCTGCTGGCCTAGCAGTCCTCGGCTCAGGTTGCCCGACTTGTGGGACGACGCTGCTAGCCCCAGTCCTGGGTGCACTTTTTAGTACTAGTAGCTACGCACTTGCTAGTATCGTTTCGGGATTTTTGACCACAGCGGCGATCATTGTGGCCCTGCTCAGTCTCAAGCGCCTCGGTAATAATGCTTACGCCCTCATTATCAGCGAAAAATACCAACGCCGTCCATCTTCCGCTCGGCCTACCACTACTAATTCTAAGCAGGAGTCAAAATGAATTCATCCGATTCTAACAATCAATCTAATACCGACGCTATTACTGGCAAATCTTGGACCAGCTATCTCCGAATTGCAGCGATTGTTCTCGTGGTGGCGGCTCTCCTATTTCTGGTGATGTTCAGCCTTATGTCCAAACCTCAGCCGAGCGACCAGGCTTGGAATGCCGCCACGACGGTTGGTCCCGCTGATGCCACTCATCATTATATTATGTATACCGACCTGATGTGTCCATATTGTGATGTTTTCTCGCGCGTCGTGCAGGACAATTGGGACGAGTTCACGGCTTATCTAGATGAACACCAGATCCTGTTCGAAGTGCGCCTGACAGATTATTTATACGAGGCCAGTAGTAGTGAATATTCTCGTGCTGCTGCTGAGGCGACCTATTGCGCCATGCGCGAAGACAAATTCTGGGATTATTATCACGCCGCAATCAGCGCGCTCTGGAAGGATTATCAGTCCAAGGGTATCGGCTCCAACAAAACTGCCACTCCTATTCAGAATTTGCCCAAAGATTATTGGACCAAAATCGGTCACCAAATTGGACTTGGCGCACAGTTTGATCAATGCGTTGCTAATCACGAGACCGTTTCCGAGCTTGAAGATAACACACGCCGTGCTTTGCAATCCGCTGCCGGCATGCCTTATTTTAAATTTGACCGTTTTACGACCTCTGGTTTTGATGACACTTGGGGCTGGGATTATGTCAAAATGTATCTCGACGCCGGCTTAGGTAAGAAGTAGACAGGGTACCTAGCTTTTTACCAAGCCTCGTTCGTCTCTTCCCCGGTCTCAAGGTCTCGCAATTTATAACTATGTGTCTCAACTTCGTTTTCCCCCACTACTATCACATATCTTGCTACTCGTGCAGCGTATTTGAATTTGTCGCCCAGTTTTCGCTCTGTCAAGACAATGTCGACCGTCTTACCTTCGGTGCGTAACTTTTCAGCGATCTCTCCCGCGGCTTTAATCTCGTTATGCGAGACTGGTATCACACAAATCTCCACCGGCTTTAACTCATTCTTACTGATATATCCTGCACTCTGTAGAACGTAAAACAACCTCGTGAGGCCAATCGATCCCCCCACTCCAGGCAATTTTTGTTCAGTATAATATCCCGCCAAATTTTCATAGCGTCCTCCCGAACAAATTGATCCAATTTCCGGATGTTGCGGTACGATCGTCTCAAATACCGTCCCGGTATAGTAATCCAGCCCGCGCACGATTAGCATATCTGCTTGTACCTTCGCTTCGGGCATCAGTGCCTGAACTGTCGAGGCCACTTCTTCCAGCTCAGCTACACCCTCGACAAAAGTTGCATTGTCATAGCTAAGATCCTTCAGTTTACTCACTACCACCAGAGGATCACCCTTGATCTGAATAAATGTTGTAATTTTTACAACATTCTCGGTACCGATCCCGAGCTCCATTAGGGCTTTTTCGGTGATCTCATGCGGAACTTTTTCCGCATGGTCTACAATTTCAAAGATCGCCGCTGCTTGATGCTCCAGATTTAATGCTTCAAGCAAGCCTGATAATAATTTACGATTGCTGAGCCTCACGATAAATTCCGGTAGCGGCAAAAATCTGAGCGCCTTGATCAACGTGACGATCACTTCAGCATCATACGTTACCGGTAGACTTTGCCATCCAATTACATCCACGTCACATTGATAAAACTCGCGGAACCTCCCTTTTTGCGCGCGTTCACCCCGGAAATTACGTCCAATCTGACTTACTTTGAAAGGGAAAACCAAATCATTTGCATGCTCTACGACATATCTCGCGAGCGGTACAGTATGGTCAAAACGTAGCGCCTGATCGGCTTCGCTTGACGTCTCGGCGGTTTTAATCACCTTGTAAATCTGCTTTTCTGTGTCACCGCCAGCCTTAGCCAACAAAACCTCCGTGCGGTCAATCGTAGGAGTCTCAATGTTCTGAAAACCATGTGCAGTATAAATCTGTAAAATTCCAGATTTGAGACGATTAAATTCGTACTGCATCGCTGGCAACAGCTCCTGCATGCCGCTAATGGGGGAAGTGTTAAACTTTTTCATATTTACATTATATCTCTATCTGACATAATGGTCAAAGATGAAACGCACCAAGCCCGCCACAACGATTACGCCCACAATAATCCAGACAATATTTTGTGCCAATCCACCCTCTTTGCGTTCTTTGTCGGATTGATTTTGAGAATTTTTAGATGTGCTCTCGTTTTTGTTGCCCCAGCTATCAGCTCGATTGCTATCCGTTTTTTCGGCGTCACCTGCCGAATTCTCTGCCGACTGCAACGCTCCATCCTCACTATTCGCCGATCCGTTGGCGTCTTCTCCGCTATTGGAGCGCTCGTCGCCCCCGCTGTTGCCACCGTCGTCCCATACAGTGTCCGATATTCCGCTTGGATCCCCATTCACGGCGGGCGCCTCCCCATTCATTCCACCGGTCGGCCTCTGGTTTGTAGAGTTGTCGGCATTCGCGCCTCCTCCGATCGTCCCCGGCGCCCCCGGAATCAACCCACCTTCATCCACGATCCCGCCCGGCCCCACTGGCTCAATTGTGTCTCCCGGCAGAAATGGCCCGTCTTGCTCTCCATCGTTCGGCTTATCGCTTGGCTGGCTAGGATCCTCCTCACTTGGTGGATTCTCCTGCACTACTTTGATGGGCACCGTCAGCCGAGTCACATTTCCGTCACTATCTTGTGCTTCGTATTCGATCGTATATTCTCCAGCCTTCCCGAAATCTACCTCTCCGGTCAGCGTGATCCGCTCCGCCGAAATCTCTCCATCTTCATTATCAAAACCTACGACCAGGTTTGCAAAATCTGCCATTTCACCTATCTTATAAGCCATCAAGCCTAGATATCTCAACTGTGGCACTCCGCCACGCTCCAACTGCCGAATAAACTCTGCATATTCCGCTCGGTCCTCCACCGCCAGGGAATAATAGGCCATTTTTACCCGCGCCTTGTTTGTGGTATCTAACTTTTTATTGAATAAAATCTCTTCGCTCACCCTATTGCGGTAGCTCTCAATCTCGCTAGTTAAATATCGCCGCAATAGTTTATACATTGCTGAGGTGGTTTGCTCAGCTGTCCAGGAATTCTTCCCGAGTCCCGAATCTGTCACTACATAAAAATCATGACCTAGCCCCGGCTGGAAATCTTCCGCTTCCAGCCCGTCTAGTGCGCTATAAAATTTTCCCGTTCCCGAACGGATTTCGATTTGGTATCCCGCTTGCAGTGCTACCGCGTAAACTTTGGGCGCTCCCGAAAAATAGTATTCCACCCCTGCTGGTTGGCCCTGCGCCGCCTCTGTCCCAGGAGTATTTTTGCTAGGCTCTTCCGCGCCCTCCTTCTCAGCCAACTCGCGCATTGTCGTATATTCGCCCGCCACTAGCTGACCCGTACCATTCAAAATCCGCACATATGCTTCCTCGCGCAGTGCATTCTCACCCAGCCGTATCGTCACTGTCCGAAAATCTTCCGCAAATTTCAGCTCCAGCCCCACACCACCCCTTGCACCAGCGACTCTAAAATCCAACCCATTTTGGTATTCTCCCGCCACATCTGCTTCTATACTCTTCTGCCTAGATGTGATCTGCTGGGGAATCAATTTCCCGAGAAAGCAAGCTACTATCATTACCCCAAGCACGCACAAAAATCCCGCTTTTCTCCGCATTACGTAGTCCCAAATTTTCTGCAGCGCCATTTTTTCGCAACTCTTTCCGTTATTGTCTATAATTATATCACAGATCATCAATAAAAACAAGAGAAGACTCATCCATCTCGCCCGCCAGTTGCTTCGCACCATTGCAACTCCGCATCTTTTTGTTATAATAATAATTATGGTAGAAAAAAAGGAAGATATCATCGATCGCTTGGTGGCATGGGGCTGTCATCTGCTTCATCTTGACAAATATCGTGCAACATTTCAGCAACTCGCTAAATTTTTCGTCGTTGGGGTGACTAACACCGCCATTAACTGGACAATCTTTGCTATCGCGCTCGCCATTTTGCCGATTCCGGACGAAGTTACCAAATCCGTGATCGCTAGCGCCATCGCTTTCGCCATCTCAACCATTTTCAATTTCTGGGCCAGTGTTACTTGGGTTTTCAATACCACCGGCAAAAAATCCCGTCGTCGCCTGTTTATCGAATTCGCCATTTTTAACGGCATCGCCTTCTTGATCTTCGACGAAGCTCTGCTGGCATGGTTAGTTTCGATGAATTGGCATCCGATGATCGCCAAAATCGTCACTACCGCCTTCGGTATGGTGTTTAATTTTATCACACGCAAGATTTTCTTAGAGGAAGACAATGCTATCAAGGCCAAAATCCGCCAAGTTCGACAAAACCATTGACAAAATCGACAAAGTGTGCTACAATGGAATTATAGGCCCTGAGAAGGGTGAGTATTTTGACGTACTCGACTCAAACGGTCATAAAACCGGCCGCATTAAGCTCCGCTCCGAAGTCCACCGTGACGGCGACTGGCATCGCGCAGTTAATATCTGGATCGTGAATGGGGGGGGGTGCTTTTACAGCGTCGCTCCTTGAACAAGGATAGCTACCCCGGGCTTTGGGATATTTCTTGTGGCGGACATCTCACTACTGGGGATGATAGTCTCGCCGCTGCCGTGCGTGAGCTTTCTGAAGAACTCGGTGTTATCGTTTCTTCTGATGCGCTCCAATATCTAACTACTTGGCGCTCCAGCACTCGTCCCGCGCCGGATTTTATCAATAACTCTTTCAATGATTTGTATTTACTACGCACTGAGCTCTCGCTCTCAGATTTTACAATGCAGCTCGAGGAGATTTGTGATTTAAAATACTTTTCCATTCCAGAACTACGCCGCATGGTGGATACGCACGATCCCACACTTGTACCGCACTCGGAAGCCTACACTCAGCTTTTTCGTCTTTTTGGCGATTAGGCGGTCTTCGTCCGTAGTGGGAACGTCAATCTGGACCACGGTTCTCTGAGGGCCTTCGACGCTGGTTACGGCTGGAGCTCAA
>CANBER010000023.1 GCA_947367795.1 uncultured Candidatus Saccharibacteria bacterium | reverse complement strand
TACCTCGACTTCAATGCGTCTGGCGTCAACCCGTCGTACGGCCCGGACCATCGTTGGTACGGTTTCCCCATCCGCTGATACCCATCACTATATATAAACTAATAGGCTAGGCAGCGGATGGGGTAAGCGACAAATCTATTGCTAAAACTATCGTGAGGATACACTCCAATCAGCCCAAAGGCAAAATTGCCAGATATTACGTTGTCAGACGACATAGCCGCACTCATAGCAGACCACAAGTACCCGGACCTCCCCAAATAAGCCGCACTGCCATGATTAATCACAACATTCCCACTACGGACGAAGGATAGAGGAGGTGATTATTAGGCGCGGGCTTCGCGTTTACGTTTCACTGGGTCAAGCTGACGTTTGCGGAGACGGAGAGATTTCGGCGTGACCTCGAGCAGCTCATCGTCAAGCAAGAAATCAATGCATTGTTCGAGAGAGTATTCGGTATATGGAGTAAGCTGGATGGCGCCATCAGAGGCGTGAGTGCGCATATTAGTGAGCTGCTTTTCTTTGCAGATGTTAATATCGAGATCTTCTTTTTTGTTAGAAAGGCCAACAATCATTCCCTGATAAACGGGAACACCGGGAGGGATGAAGAGAATGCCGCGCGCTTGAGCAGCATCTAGCGCATAAGCAGTGCTAGTACCAGATTCAAAGGCAATCAAAGCACCATTGCGCTCAGGCTTATACTTGCCCTCAACCGGGCGATAGCCACTGGGCAGCGAGGACATGATAGCAGTACCCTTGGTCGCGGTGAGGAGACTGTTGCGTAGACCAATCAAAGCGGCAGTAGTAATATCATACACAAAGCGCGTGGCGCCGGTGGTGGTGAGCTCTTGGCTCTTGAGGGTAGCCTTGCGGACGCCGAGCTCTTGGCTGACGGCGCCGACAAACTCCGGCTCAACTTCAATCGTAAGCTCCTCAACTGGCTCGCACTTTTGGCCATTAATTTCTTTATAAACTACTTCGGGGCGGCCGGTCTCGAGCTCATAACCTTCACGGCGCATAGTCTCGATCAAGACGCTTAGATGCAGCTCGCCACGACCAGAAACCTTGTAACCGAGACCATCGGGAGCAATTTTGAGAGCGATGTTGGTTTCTAGTTCACGCGTGAGACGCTCAGCGATCTGGCGAGAGGTGGTAAACTCACCCTCCTGACCTTTGAGCGGAGAGGTATTTGGACCAATATAAATGCTCAAAGTGGGAGGTTCAAGCTCAATCGTCGGCAGTGCCTCAGGAGTATCGCCGGTGGCAATAGTGTCGCCAATATTAGCTTGAGCAATCCCAGAAATTGCAACAATGTCACCCGCTGTCGCTTCCTCGACCTCTTCGCGGCCAAGGCCTTTGTAAGTGAAGATTTTGTCGATTTTGGTACGAGTGGCTTGGGGGGTTGCGGAGTTCTCTGTATCCGTATGCAGAACCGAGACGGTTTCGCCTTTTTTGAGTTTGCCACGGAAGATTTTGCCAATGGCATATTTACCGAGATAATTGTCCGCGGCGAGAGCGGCAACGAGGAGCTGAGCGCCTTTCGAAGCGTCCTGGTCGACTTTGGGGGCAGGAATGTCATGAATAATCGCATCAAAGATCACGTGGAGATCGTCGTCAAGATCGGTAGTCTTGCCGGCCTTACCATCACGAGCGACAGCATAATATATCGGATAATTGAGTTGGCTCTCATCGGTGGCGAGCTCGAGGAAGAGGTCGGCGATTTCGCTCTCAACTTCACTGATGCGGGCGGCAGGTTTGTCAATTTTGTTAATAATCACAACCGGCTTCAGCTTAAGGCTGAGAGCCTTGGAAAGAACAAATTTAGTCTGAGGCATGGGGCCTTCTTGAGCATCGACGATCAGCAGCACGCCGTCGGCCATATTCAGGGTGCGTTCAACTTCACCAGAAAAATCGGCGTGACCTGGGGTGTCGATAATATTAATCTTATAACCGTCATAAAAAATCGAGGTTTGCTTCGCGGTGATCGTGATGCCGCGTTCGTGTTCCTGGTCCATGGAGTCCATGATGAGAGACTGGGACATTTCTGCCTGGTTGTCACGAAAAGTGCGGGATTGTTTCAAAAGAGCGTCGACAAGGGTGGTTTTACCGTGGTCGACGTGGGCGATAATTGCAATATTACGAATATTCTGTACCATATCTTTCCATTATAGCACACATTGGCGAAAAAGTCAATGATTTTAGGCGAAATTAGAAGGATTGCGGGCGAGATTTGTGACGTTTACGGATACGAAGAATGATCCAGATAACCATAAGCGCAACGAAGAAGATCGCGAGGCCGGCTAGCCAGGTGGGGCAAAGAAAAACGACTTGCTCATAGGTGTATTCTTGGTCGAGGAAAGAGATTTTCTGGACGGCACGAAACAGGCCGAGTTCGGGCGCGCCATCCCAAGTGAGGGCGTTTGCCCGCGAAGTCGCGGGCAAGATGATCGGGGTGGCGCGCCCGACATTCGTACCATCGCTAGAAACGGCGTCGGAAGAGAGGACTGGTTGGTTAGTAAAGAAATTATAAATATCGAGCGTATGAGTGACGCGAAAATCGACATTGCCATCGTTTTTGACAGTCACGCGAGCCGTAAATGGCGAACTGAGCAAAAAGCTAGGGAGCGAACGTGCGGTCACCACACCACCAATGTGTTCTTCCCCAGAAACATGGGCGTAGATTAAAGAAGCGAGTTGACTAATTACCCGAAACGAAGCACCTTCGCTAATGCTGTCTCTAGTTTCGATAATGATGGCTGCGTATTGACCACCACCTGGGATATCGTCGGGGACATTAATCGTGTAGCCAACTTCACGCTCGACGCCAGGCTCGAGGCGGATGTTGTTCTCGTCGTAAGTAATCCAGTTTGATAACTTAGTATAATCATTTTGAGTATAAAAGTCAGGGTCGTAATTATCATTCAGGACTTGGTACGGTTTCGTGGAAAGAGTAAAGGTGAAGGGAAGACGGCCGATGTTTTGGACTTTGATGCTACCGCGGTAGACTTCGCTAGGGTTCAGGCTGATGCTCTGCTCGGCGGGATTCACCTGCATGACAATGTCGCCCGCTTCGAGAGCTGAAACAGGCGACAGCTGAGCAGCCGTAAGGGCCGCTACACCAAACAAGATTGCAATAAAAGTCGAGAATTTAGTTTTCATATGTGCTTATTATAGCACTTATTCTTTGATTGCGGCAGTAATCGTCACGTCAGTAGCGTAGGTTCCCTGAGGGAGGCGATCACTGACGGAGACGCCGATCTCAAATTCGGTTGTGGTGGTAGTATCGTGAGGTCCGCCAGTGAAGAAAACTTGCGGAGTCTGAGTGATGGCGGTGTAAGTATTTTCGCCATATTTTTTGATTCCCCAGGCGGTCTTGCCCGGAGCGATTTCAGAGCGCGACGGAATGCTGAAAGTATCATCTTCGACGTTGGTCAAATAAGGGACATCGGCGCTGAGAGAGATGGTGTATTCCTTGGCGCTGCGCACGTCAGCAGAAAGGGTGCCGGTGCGAGCAAGATTCGGTTCGACATGAATCACATCACCGCCTGATGCCGCGTCAATTGAAAGAATCGGCGCAACATTCACAGTGTAGGTGGTAGTACCCTGATCGTTGACACATTCATTACCAGCCTGAGAGTCGTCGCAAGCATAACCGTGAGCGTAGCCCTGCTCCGAGATGCCTGGAACTGGCCCGGTGACGGGTTGAGTAGTTGAAGCGTAGCTTGTGAGCGGTAATAAAGCAACCGTTGCACTCATCACACTACCGGTGATAAGCAGAAGTTTTTTGATCTTCCCTTCCATTTTGTGTTTCCTGTTTGGTGTTTATATGTACATGACTTTTGTGGTTTTATAATACATGATGTTTATGGTTTTTGCAAGGATTTTGCGGTAGAAAATGTTGTAATTTTTACAACATTTTAAGCAAGGGTTCGTTGGTTGACTTGGGGATTAAACTGTGTTATTCTGGTAAAGTTGTGCCGAGAACAGCACAAGGACTTTACCATGAGAAAAGCACGCAATTCTAAGAAAATACGGATAGGAGATGATCAGATTTTACAGAAGGTGTTCAAAATGAGGTATGCTGTCAGTGCACTAATGATTGCAACCCTGCTGGGATTGAGCTTTGGCAGGGTCAACGTAGTCTATGCGGCAACTGAGACGGTCAAACCGGTAGAAAAAGTACGGCACGATATACATTTACCTAAACGGGCGACAGAAAAAGTGGCCTTCCTAATACCTCAAACCTTGAGATCTACGCAGATCAGCGTTTGTGCTCGAGAAGATTCCGAGGAGCAGGCGATGATTTGGATGGACTGGACCCGATTTGAAAGCGGGGATGCTTCGTGGTGGCAGACCGGTGGAGACGGTGGAAATGCTTTTGGTAGATACCAGTTTGATAAACGATGCGCATTGGGAAGCTTTTTAATGTATTGCGCCGAGAGGAGTGCGGAGTATGCTGGACTGGCGCCCTATGCCAATGCCGATGGAACGGCAAGCGATGATGGCACGCTGGCGGAGGCTTGGAAGTGGATTTGTCAGACGAAGGCTGAGGAATTTTTCGCGTTACAAACGGATTTTGCGCTGAATGAGTATTATTATCCAGTTAAAGCAGATTTGTTCGATCTATATCAGATCGAACTGGATCAGTATGGTCCAGTTCTGAAAGGGACGGTCTGGAGTATTGCGATCCGAGACGGCAAGACGGTGAGTCTGTCGCCTAAAAGGAATCGCCTGCGTTCGGTGACTGAGACGTATAGTCCAGGGATCGACGAACGCGAGTGGCTGGCTAAAATCTATGCCTGCGAAGCGCAGCGACACACGACTGATCCGGAACGTTGGAGTGAAGGGCAGTTTGAGGCAGCGATGCAGGCGTACGACGCTTGGCTGCAGGGGGAAAATGCACAAATAGACGGGATAGGAAAAATGGAAATGCTCTTGGAAGATGCGAAGACTATAATCATGGTAGGAAATTAGGGCGCCCCAATGGGGTGCTTTTTCTTGACGAAGAAATCTGACTGCGGAAAATGGGTTGAAATCTGGAGAATATTTGATATAATAGGGTTGTTCCATGCACCTGTGGTGGAATTGGTAGACACGCTACCTTGAGGTGGTAGTGGCGATTTTAAGCTGTGCTAGTTCGAGTCTAGTCAGGTGCACCAACAATTGAAGCTGAAAATACCGTCAACTCGAGTTGGCGGTATTTGGGTGCGATGACAATTCTGGCGCTGTGGCTTGAAGCCGGGGCTTAGCCGATAGTGATGTCGGCCTGGAGATCAGAAATCTCGAGAGAAGCGCCAGGAAAAACTTCACGACGTTCTTTGATAGGTGATTTCTCAGTCTTTCCCTTAGCCTTTTCTTTGGTCATTTTCGTAATAGCTTCCAGGCCTACTTCTTGCCCGTTGATGATGATTCTTGACATAATGCGTCCTCCTTTTTAAATCTATAATTTTGGGCGAGAAGTGTAATTTTCGCCCGGGATACCCACTGGAAACAATGAGAATCCAGGGCGAAAAAGTCAATATGCTGGTGGCATTTTAGTTTAAATTGGGCTAACGGATAGTTTTTACATGAAAAAAGGCAGCCTCGAATGAAGCTGCCCTAAGCTGCAATTACGCTTGAGGTTTAGTTCCCTATTTCGTAATTTTGTTAATAAGGAAAGTAATAAACTTCGTCAAAACTGACCTTTTACAGTAGGCTGCGGTCAGAGCTAAGGCGATACCCGCTGTAGATACTCCAGCCACAGCCAAAGTACGCGGCCAAGCCGATGAATTATCCAGAGCGGGGACGTCTGCAGCGATTTCCTCTTCGGTCGATTGAGCGGGAGAAATATCATTGATATAGCCATCCTCGTCCGTGGAAACATCGGCGACTTCCGTCTGTGACTCTAAGGCGTCGGATGACGCTTCTGCTGGCTGAGTATCAGGTTGTGAAGTGGCATTGCTGCGTGTACCCTGAGGAGTAACAGTCGTGGTCCGAGACGTGAAGCCAGAATCCGCGGTAACGACGCTGGGATTGATAGCGGCAGGGCGCAGATTCTGGATGGGGTCGTCGGAGCGGTGCGATTTGCCGTGCGAAGAACTTGAACCACGATCGGAATTGTCGGTATTACTCGGGCGGTCAGTACTGGGTGGGTTGGGCTTAGTGCCGTTGCCAGAGACAGAGCCGCCAGGAGTGTTAGGCCGATCTGAAGGCTGGCTCGGTGTTTCGGGCTTGGTGGTGGGAGTTTCCGGTTGCGCGGGACGGTCAGGATCGATAGTGCCGGGATGACTGGAGTCATCGGGTTTTTGATCGCCAGGGTCGCTGGAGTCGTCAGGATTTTCCGGATCTTTGGGATCCGTATTGTCAGAATCTTCGGGAGTTTCGGGCTGCTGATCACCAGAATCGCCTAAGGTCGGAATTATGGCCGTTTCGACACGAGCGCAAGTCTCACAGGTGCGATGCTGGCTACCAGCGTCAGTGTTCGTAGCGGGAGTATCAACTATCCACTCCGCGAAATTGTGCTCGCCATATCCATCTTTGAGATGATTATCGCTAACTGAGCAACCGTCGCCCAGACATTCATGCCAATGGTACGCGCTGTCGTAAGACCAATCTTCAGCCCAATCATGCTGATGCTCGCTCGGGTTGGGGTCGACGGGTGGTTGATCCGGATTGTCGGGATCAGGGTCGGTCGGGAAAAAGTCACCAGGATCGTTGGGATCTTTAGCAAAAGGATCGTCGAAATCGACATCGTAGACGACCTGGGTGCCCATAGACTGCAAGGAAGCCTTGAGATATGGACTCGCCATCCGGTCCCAATCGCTCTGGCTGCCACCGAAACGAATCACGCCTAAAAACCGGCAGGAGACAAAGGGGTTTTCACCGATCTCAGTAACACTGGCCGGAATATAGAGCTCGGGCAATGAGCTACAAGACTCAAACATACCTGCGGTAATCCGGTCGGCGGTTTGGGGTAAGGTGACACTGTTCAGATGCCAACACTGAGAAAATAAATTGTCTCCCAAGGTGACCTTGGAGGTGCCAGGTACGAAGCGAACGCGTGTCATTTGCTCACAGCTCATGAAGGCCCCGGCACCCACCGACGTGATAGTGGACGGGAAATCAATATGCGTCAGTGCGGTGCAACCACGGAAGGCCTGATCGCCGATCGTAGTAGCACCTTCGGCGACGGTGACCGAGGTCAAATTGGGACACATATAGAAGGCGTCATTACCAATATCGCGTACGCTGCCGGGGACAGTGACGGAGAGCAGGGAGCTTTTACGGAAGGCGCCTACGCCAATGCTTTCTACGCTATCAGCTATATAAGCATTGAGCGTAGCAGATTCATTAAAAGCGTAATTGCCAATGTAAGTCACACCATCCTCGACGATCACTGTTTTGATGGTATCCTTGAAAGCACTCCAGGGCGCAGCATTCTCAGGGGAGAAATCCGGAATTGAGCCTGCACCAGTAATGGTCAAGGTGCCGACACGAGTCAAGCTCCACTCAAGACCGCCCAGAGTACCATTTTCGATCACATCATCCGCCCCCTCAGAATCAGAGGAGACAAAATCTATGGGGTAGCGTGTGACGATAAAAGTAGTGCTGTCCATAACTTCGGATACACTCATAGCACGTCCCCAGTGGACTGATTTGTTGAAATTGGCTTCAGCAACAATGATGCCGCCGGCACTTTTCTGCAAAACAATCACCGCATGTCCACCATAATCCACGCGCAGAATGTCGCCAACGCGGATATCATCAAAAGTGAATCCGCCCCTTGCAATGGTGCGCGCCGGCAGACTACCAAAAGCAGCGTCGCTGAGGAGAAATGCATAGCCCATACAGCCGGAGCCACTATTGGCATTGTAAACCGGTCCGCCTTTCCAGACATAACTTACGCCCAAGGGGCCATTATTACCAAAGGGGATAAAATTATCCCAATATAAGCCTTCAGGGTAAGCGGATTTTAAGGCAATCATGCGATCGTAAACTTCCTGGTAACTGGTAGGCGGATCCACGTTTCCGAATAACGTGGAAGGGTCAACATAGGTTGCACTATAAGCAGCGATTGTGTCGCTTGCCATGAGAAGCGACACATCCGAGTCGGATGTGTCGCTTGCCATGAGAAGCGACACATCCGAGTCGGATGTGTCTACAGTAAGCAGATTTGGATCCTCTGTTACACTGTCCTCCTGCGGAAGCTGAGAGTCGACGAGGTCGCTCTGGTCGATGGGTGCCGGCTGGTCGGTCCAAGTGAGCTGATCGGATGATTCTGGCTGGTCAGTTTGTTCGGAATCGACCTTAGTATCCTCATTACCGGATGACTCGTCTTCAGATTGAGCTGCATCGTCGTCGGATGATGCATTCTCAGACTTAGATTCGTCATCGCTAGCTGATTCTTCCTCTGATCCCTGGCTTACATCATCCTGAGAATCTGAATCAGGATCAGAAGTAGAGTCGGACTCAGACTCGGAGTCGGGCTCGTGGTCCTGATCAGGGAGATTCCCGCCAGATACGGTTTCGGATGACGTCGCGTTTTGGTCGTCAGTGGTAGACTCTGGCGTTGTGGATTCTGCTCTGGTAGGCTCGCTTGAGTCGGAAGAGTCGGCAGAGTTGGCAGGCTCGGTGGGAGATGTGGTCGCAGATGAATCACTCAAGATGTCCTGCGTTTCATTAGCTGCGGGTAGTTCTTCTGAAGAATTCAAGTCAGCCTCTGCTATGAACTGTTCGTTCGTGAGGTCTTCGCTGGAACTAGCCAGAACTACATTCAGGTTGGCGAGGGTCAGAGTTGCGATCATCATAAAAGAGACGATTACGCGAGAAACTTTTTTGCACATACACTTTCCTCCTTTTTAATGTGCTCCATCCATTCTAAAAATGGATGGCGACGCCCAGTGGGCTTTGCGCTATGCTTAATCGTATTTAGCGCAATCTTTGTCATTATACTATAACTTTAGTGATTTGACAAGAGTGACAGAGTAGCTGGATTGGGTAGTTGGAGGGCGTATGAGGGTTGAGAGCCTTGGGAGGGTAGGATGGTTTGGGGCTTAGGAAACATAAGATGATTTGACCAGCTGAGACGATTTTTGGGGGCCTGGTCGCGTATGTCAAGCATAAGAATGTTTGGGATTATGCGGGAATAATCATGCTAGTGCTTGACTTAGTACTATATATAAACTAATAGGCTAGGCAGCGGATGGGGAAACCGTACCAACGATGGTCCGGGCCGTACGACGGGTTGA
>CANBER010000022.1 GCA_947367795.1 uncultured Candidatus Saccharibacteria bacterium | reverse complement strand
AACCTCGACTTCAATGCGTCTGGCGTCCGCCCGTCGGGCGGTCCGCACAATCGTTGGTTCGGTTTCCCCATCCGCTGCTACCTTTCTGCCAAAATACTTAGAATAAAAAACTAACTTTATAAAACAGTTTACGTTTTTTGAAAACGTAAGGTAAATTTTCAGGAAATCGTTGGTTTATTTTCCCCATCCGCTGTCAAGCATAAGTGTGATTATTTTGATTGTACTGATGCTTGACATATTACTATATATAAACTAATAGGCTAGGCAGCGGATGGGAAAACCACGATTGCGATTTCCTAAATTATCCGTCATATGAGTGGTTTGCGAAATGCCGAAATACATTGACTTGGCACTAGTCAAAGAAGTGTAGCTAGTACTAACTGTAGTCCATTCATAACCTCGTGCACCTAAATCCCTAAGGGCAGCACGATTACTATAGATATGCCCACTACGGACGAAGGATAACTACTGATCATTCTCAACCTAGATCACAGAGCTTGGTGTTATGTGTCTAGTTCCTCTCTTCTGAGATCATGGACCTCCGAGTCCCAGGCTTGCGCGGGTCAAAATCACGGCCCGAGCATAGCGAGGGATTCGATTTTGAGAGCGCCACCTCGATCGAGGAAGAGAGGGGCTAGATACGAGAGAGCAAACTCTAAAACCTCACCACCTTCAACCCCTTCACACTCTTCCTCACCTCAATCTCCTTCACCCCCAAAAGCTTCTGATACTCTCCTTCTGCCTGAATCATCACCTCGCTCGGTTCTGCAAACTTCAACAAATCACCATGCGTCTTTTTCCCCGGCACGCGCCAAACCATACTCCGCAGCATAAACCACATCAAACCCCACCATCCCCCTAGCTTAGCCGTCGTGCTCGAAAACTGATTCGATTTCAAACAATATTTTCGGCCCCTCATCAAATGCGCCATTCGCTCACTATTTACCGCGATATAATCCGTCGTCCCTACCGGCCACGGTCTACCAACCTCAACTGCACATTCCATTATCTCGGGGGTCTCCTTTTCCTCAGAAACTGCTTCCTTCGGTTTCACCGTCTCCGCACCATCAATAATAATTTCCGGCCCCCGCTGCTCCATCCATTCGCGTTCCTCAGCGCGCTGCTGTCTCATTTCCGCCGTTTTCTGACGCCACTTCGTCCGCAATTCGTCAGTTCTCTCTTGAGCCTTGATTCTCGCATTGAGCAGCCCAGCTCTCATCTGACCACCAGTCACCGCCATTTTCGCCCTCACCCTGACGCCCGCTTCAATCAACTTTTTGCCTCGCTGTCTCGTCGTTCCGGCCAACTGATTCTCTTCCCGCGCATCATCCGTTTTTTCCGGCAATAACTTGGGCTCGTCCTCTCGCGAGCCCCCCGTCAAAAGCTCAACTTCAGAGGGAACCTCTTCTTTTGGCGGTTCCATCTCCTCACGATCATTATTTTCTTCGTTCGTCTCCGACGCTTCCGCCGGCTCTTCAATCGGCTCCACACTTTCAGCCGCTGGCACCTCAGCACTCATTTCTACAGGCATCAACTCACCTTTAGGCAAAAACTCCTGCTTTCTTTCCCGAACATACCATTTCACCAACTGCCATAACGAAAATCCCATCGACTTCTTCCCCGACTTCAATTTCTCTCGTACTTTTGGCTGATCAAACACCGCCGTCGACGCTGCAAACATTCCCACCGTCACATAGCACGGCGCATACCTCCAATGCTCACCATCCACCAACACTTCCAACGGATAAATTTCTGTCACTTCGCCTCTGGCAAACTTCTCTACTATCTCCGTCACCCCACCTACATACTCATCACCATACGGCACAGCGTGTTTCGTTCGAAGCATTCTAGCAAAATCATTAAAATTCCCGTAACCCAGTACCCCTAAAGTCACATCCTTCCCCGCACGCATCACCGCATTCGCCGCCAGCGTCGCTGTTCCATCTCCCCCCGCCGCAATCACCAAATCTCCGTCATCAATGATTTTCGCCAATTTATCCGCATTCCCGCCCACATCTAGCATCCCTACTTCATACTTCCCTACCAGCCACCCCGAAAGCTTCCTCACAGGTGCCAAAACTTCCCGCTCAATCGCCACATGGTGTGAAGAATTCGGGTTATACACCACCACCAGCTTATGCAACATCTAGAACCCCAAGTCTACTGTTCCCGGCAATAACCAGTTTAGCACTGTCCAGAGCAATGCCCACGCTACCAGCCCAATCACCACATCATACAAACGCTTCTTCGCCACCACCACCTGTTGCTCATTGTCCCGCGCCGTCAAATAAAGAATCCCCGCCACTACCACGCCGATCACCGCCGCTGCACCCAGACCATACACCAGAATCTTCACGATCAGTTCCAACAACTTCTGAATATCCAAATCCCCCGGCAGAATGCTCGTCGACACCTCAGCCATCTTAGTCATTATCCAGTACATCTCATCCTCCTACTTCAAATACCCGTGCAGTTTCTTCGTCTGCTTGTGTTTCCTGAGCTTCGACAAGGCTTTCGCCTCAATCTGGCGAATTCGCTCCCTCGTCACCGAAAACTCATTTCCCACTTCTTCCAAAGTATGCGGCCGACCACCACCAATCCCAAACCGAAGCCGAATAATTTTCTGCTCCCGTTCGCTCAAAGTCGTCAAAATCTCCGCAATCTGCTCCTTCAAAATCTGATTCGCCGTAGCATCTTCCGGCGAATCTCTCTCCGCATCCTCCACAAAATCCCCAAGCACTGATTCTTCATCATCGCCATCACGCCCTACACTCGCATCCAAACTCGCAATGTCTTGCTTAATCCGCATCACGTATTCGATCTTGTCCACTTCCATACCCATGGCTTCAGCAATTTCTTCGTTCGTCGGTTCGCGATTTAGCTCCTGCGTCAGACGCCTAGTCGTCCGAAGCACTTTATTAATCGTCTCCACCATGTGCACCGGAATCCGAATCGTCCGCGCCTGATCCGCAATCGCCCGCGTAATCGCCTGCCTAATCCACCACGTCGCATACGTCGAAAACTTAAACCCTTTCCCCGGGTCAAACTTTTCCACTGCCCGCAGTAAACCAGTATTTCCCTCCTGAATCAAATCCAAAAAATCTAACCCCCGCCCCCCATAACGCTTCGCTATACTCACCACCAGACGCATATTTGCTTCAGCTAGCTTATCTTTCGCCTTCTTGTCACCCTCCAACGCTCGATTCGCCAATTCCAACTCCTCCTCCTGTGTCAGAAGCGGAATCTTGCCAATTTCCCGCAGATACATGCGCACCGAATCATCCGCAAACGCATCCACATTATCCGCTGTAATCGCCAGCTCTTCATCCAACAACTCATCCTCATCCACGAGGTCATCCGCTGCCGGCTCGCTCAAATCAAGCGCCAAATTTTTGTCTTTCAAGACATCTTCAACATTATCCATTACATCACATTATACTAAATTTTAGTAAAAACTCAATGTTACTTTTCATCCCACTAAAAATCCGCTACTCCTACCTTTTCAACACCATAATTTTTCGCAAAATTTCCTCTTGCTTCTCCTCATCGCCTGCCTCCTCTGCCTGTGCCAACTCCACATTCAGCATTTCCACCTCCCGTCGTGCCATTTCCGTCTTGTATCGCGCCAGCAATTCACGCGCTTCCTTCTCCAGCATCTCCTTTGGCCAATCCTTATAGCGTACTTCAAACACCATCTCGAGCTCCGCCAGCTTCGCCTCATCCTCCGGTAACTCCACACCCTTTATTTCTGTGACCCCACCATACGCCACAATCGCCTGCAAATTATCTCGCACGCCCGCCAACAAATCACTTCCTTTTTCCACGTCAATTTCCTTGTATCTCTTCGGAACCGGATCACTCAGTTTCTTCGCATGCAAATCCTCCACATCACAATCCAACTTCCGCGCAATCTGCTTCTCATAATGCTTGCGCTCCACTGCGTCGCTCACATGCTTCAATAATTTCATTGCAATGTCCGAATATTCTCGTTTCCCCACTCCCGATGACAAATCCAAATTCTCCTCATATTTGTCCAGCAGCCAATCCACTGCTGGACGATAATTTCTCACCGCCTCTTGCCACAATTTCTCACTTTTCTGAATCAATTCATCCGGGTCCTTCGCTCCATGATAATCCGAAATCACCGACAAGTTTACCCCCAAATCTCCCGCCATCATAATCGCCCGCTCAGTCGCCTTCACCCCCGCCGCATCACCGTCATACGCCAATCTTACATCCGGCGTCAGCCTCGACAAAATCTTTAAATGGTTTTCTGTCATCGCCGTCCCGCTCGTCGCCACCGCCTGTCTCACTCCAGCCTGATGCGACGAAATCACGTCCATATTCCCCTCCACGATCACCACAAAATTCTCCTGCCGAATCGCTTCCTTCGCCGCCGCCAAGCCAAACACAAACCGCCCCTTATTAAACAACAACGTCTCCGGTGTATTCAAATACTTCGGCTCACCTTGCTCCAAAATCCGCGCTGTATACCCAATCACTCCTGCGATATCAATAAACGGCACCATCATTCTCCCGCGGAAAAGATCTCCGCCAAACCGATTCAAAAGCCCCGCCGCCTCCATTTCCTGCGTCGTATACCCCCGCTTCTTTAGAAAATCCACCAACGCCCTCCCCGTGTTCGGCGCATAACCAATCCGGAAATTCGTCACAGTGCCCTTCGTCATGTTACGCTTTTCAAATACATAACGACAAACTTTTTCGTTTTTCGTCAAACAAAACTGATAGTATTTGCACGAAAGCTCCAGCGCCTCTTTCATCCGCCGTTTGCGCTCAGCCACCTTTTTATCTCCACCACCATATTTCGATAGCTCTACACCCGCTTGAACCGCTAGCTTTTCCAGTGCTTCCCGAAAAGAAATCCCCTCTACCTCCATCACAAACGCAAAAATATCACCGCCTTTATTCGCCGAAAAATCATGCCAAATCCCTTTGTCCGGCGACACCATAAACGACGGTGTCTTGTCCACTCCCCACGGCGAACGCCCTTTCAGACTGCGCCCCGCCCGCTTCAGCTCAATATATCGTCCCACCACGTCCTCTACCGGCAGCCGCGCTCGAATCTCTTCTTTCGCGTCATCCATACCCCCAGTATACCACACAATCTCCCCACAGACCTCCATCTTGTGTTATAATAGGCTTATGGATAATTTTGAGTATCTCAAACAAATCTCCGCTTCGACACGCCCCGCCAAGCCCGCTACTTCCCGTGAAGTCTCCAAATCTTTGATTGCCAAGATCGCCATCGGCGGCATCGTTCTCTTTTTCCTCATCATGTCTCTAGGTCTTCTTCTAGGCAACCTCGGCGGCAAGTCCAATCAACTTACTCTCCAGCTTTACGTCCGCACCACCAATATCAACACCACCGTCGCCAAATACAACAGCTCGCTCAAATCCTCTCGCCTCCGCGCTATCGGTGTTTCACTTTCCACCGTCCTCACCAATGCCTCCAATCAACTTTCCAACTACATCACCGATGGCGGCGAGAACCGCAAAGCCCTCACCCCCGACGAATCCCTTGCCAAAACTGAAGCCGACCTCACCAACCAACTCGATCTCTCCCTCAATAACAGCAAGCTCAACGGCATTCTCGACCGCTCATACGACAACGAAATCGGCCTGCAAGTTTCCCTCCTCCTTTCCCTCATTTCTCAACTCCGCGCCCGCACTAACGACGCCGACCTCATCAAAATCCTCGAAAACTACCACTCCAGCCTCTACGCCATCCATCAAAACATCGAGGCCTACTCCAATCCTGGCGATTAAATCATAATTCTACTTCTCTGCCAGCTTCTCCGCATCCGCTTCGAGCTTTTCCACCTCTTTGGCATTCAAACGATTCAATGTCCGCACAATCATAAATACCACAAACGCCACAATCAGAAAATTCACCACATTTTGCAAAAAATTTCCATATGCAATATGTGCCGTAGTATTCGCCCCAAAGATATTCGGCACATCCACCGCCAACGTTGAAAAATCCAATCCTCCCGCCAGCAAACTCGCCACTGGCATAATAATATCATCCACCAATGATTTCACAATCGTCGTAAACGCTCCACCTACCGCCACACCAATTGCCATTTCTACCACATTTCCCCGATTAATAAAATCACTAAATTCTTTCACGAACGGGCTCCTCACTACCTTTTGCACAATTTTCAGCGGTTCAATTACCGCCTCGGCACCATTTTTAGTCTGCTGTTTTTTCTTCGCCATCTTCTCTCCTTTCTCTTTTTCCTTGCATCAAAAGCCCCAACACGAAAAATCCCACCAAATATAGCGTCTCATACACCAAAATCATCTGCGCAAACCACATCTCATGCGACAAAAACCCATAGACGCAGACCAACCCATAAGCCACATACGTCCCTGCCCATAGCCGCGTCGCTCGGCTGGCCGCTAGCGCCAACATAATCACCGTCGCCACCATCAACATCCCAAAAAACATCGTCCTTGAGCATAGCTCATGAATCCGGCTAATCCCACTCATACCATAAGCCATTCCTTCCGGATCAAAATACGCGATCGGCCATGCTGAAAGTCCAATCAACCCTATCGCCATCAAAATCACCACATAATAAAACCATCTCGGTAATTTCCATTTCTCCCCCACAATATATAAATACTGCAAAGTCATATATGCCACAGCAGCATTCGCTATCATGAACACCACCGCACTCCATGTTTCCGAACCCACATATCGGCTGATCGAAAAATCCCAGTGCCATCCGTGCCTCATGCTAAAACTATTCAGCAGCACAATACATGCGCTCGTAAACACAAAAATCGCCAGCGCCCACGCCATCCATTTCTTCTCCCGCCGTTCAATCATTACTCATTCCTTTCGTCAAATTATAGCTCAAGCGCACCAAATCCTCGATTTCCGTCTCACTAAGTTGTCCACTTGGCACGATCTCTACACCGCCCTTACCAAAATACCTGCTTTCCATCACACTCTCGTATTTTTCTCGCAAAACTCCGCCAAGTTCTGCATCGCAGCGCACCTCAATCGTCTTCGCTCGCCGCACCAAAAATACCTTCCCCTGCGGCACTCTATATAAAATATCTCCTGAGCGCTTCCCCTCTTCCCAAGGCCCAATCCCACTAATCTTCTCTAACTGCATCTACGCCTCCATCATCGAAAGGTACCATCTTAACTCTTCTATGCTTCCCATAATATCATCCAACGCTCTATGCGTCTCTCTCTTCAGAAATTTCTTGCCGTATTTCCCCTCAAACACCACTTTCCATGCACTCACGTCCAACATCCGATAATGCAATTTCCGACTCACTTCTGGCCACTCTCGATCAATAAATTTACGATCCTGATGAATCGAATTCCCAGCCAAAATCACTTCATCGCCAAACCATTCGTTCAAAAATTTCAAAATCTCCCCCTCCACAACGCTCGTTTCCTTACCTTCAGAATTCTGTTCCATCAACCCAGCCCGACTAGCCGCATTCTTCTCCCAAAATTCACCCACCATTCGCTCCTGCATCAATTTTTCTGGCGCTTTTACCACGGCCGCCATCTGTGCCATTGGTTCCAATTCCCAATCCGTAGCGATCGCCGCCACTTCCAAAATTCGATCTTTTTCTGGATCCAATCCTGTCATTTCTAGGTCCATCCACAATAATTTCGCTTTTCCCATCACATTTCCTCCGGCACTTCAATTCCGAGCAACCTGAGTCCTTGCTCCATCACCTTTGCATAAGCTCGCACCAACACCGCCAACTCACCCTCCTTTTCACTGCCGGCCACCGGTACATACTCATAAAATCGCGAAAATTCCTGCGCCAATTCGTACAAATACCCGCAAACCTTATACGGCGCTTTATCCATCGCTGCCGTTCGGAGCACATCCCCAGACTGCGTCAATTTCTGCATCAGTTTACGTTCATACTCCCCCACTTCTTTCATCTCTTGCGCATCTCGCGCTTTCACCTTCTGTAAGATCTTTTTCGCCCGTACCACCGAATAGAGTAAATACACCCCCGAATTCCCATTCGTCGCCACCGATTCCTTCGGATCAAACACGATATCTCCCCCCATTTTATATTTCAAAAACGCATATTTCACTGCCGCAAGCACCACCCTCGCATCCGCCTTCTCACCCCCAAGCTCATCTCGCACCATCTCCAACACATCCACTGCCTTCAAGAAATTTCCCTTCCTCGACGACATCTTTACATTCCCCGGCAGTCTCACCATCCCGTGCGTCAAATGTGAAGTCCGTTCTACTAATTCTGGCGCATACTCTTGTACACTCGCTAGCACCACTTTCATATAGTCGTCCTGCTCATTTCCCGTAATCACGACCGACTCATCAAAATGATAATCATCCCATTTCGTAAACAGCAACCCCACATCCTTGGTTTCGTAAGTTGGTACACCCTCCCTATTGATGAACACCCGCGTATGCAGCCCCACTTTTTCGCCTCGATAGACAATTGCACCATCACTTTCCTCATAAGTCGCGTCAATATGCGCCTTAACTTCCTGTAGCCCTCTTTCCGCCACTGTCGACTCAGGATAATATTTATCAAATTTCACCCCAATTTTTGCATAAAACTCATCAAAATATTCATAGCTAAGTTCCCGCCCTCGCCAGTAAAGTCGCGCCAACTCACCTTCCTCTCCCGGCAGAGCTTCGCTCTGTACTTTTCCGATGGCAACTATTCGATAAATCTCCTTATTTAGCCGCACAATCTCTGCCTTAGCCGTTTCATCCTCTTCGTATGCTTTCGTCCCCTCTACATAGCATTTTGCAATCTCTTCAATCGATATATCACCAGGTGAATAATGTTTTTGCATGATCATCCATAAAGTCTTTCCTACATGCAACCCTACATCACCTCCAAAATTCGCCCGAAACACCCGCGCGCCCCCAAATTCTAAGAGACGAGAAATCGCATCACCCACAATCGAAGTATACAAATGCCCCACATGTAGCACCTTAAACGGATTCGGATCAGAAAATTCAGTCACTATTGTCCGACCAGAATATTCGTCCCATAATATAAAATTTTCCTGCTCGATTTCCAGCATTTGCCGCACAAAATACTCATCCTTCATCCGAAAATTCAAAAACCCTGGCGCCGCAACCTCAACTTTATAGTCATTCCCTCGCACATCCCGCATCTCCTGCCGAATTTCTTGAGCAATTGCCATCGGGCTCTTGTGCAGTACCTTCGCTAAGCGCATCGCCGCATTCGAAGCAAAATCTGCTCCTGTATCTTCCGGTGCCACCGTCACTTCAGGCTCCAGATCCGCACCAAAAAGCCGCTTGATCACCTCCGCAAGTTGTGCTTTAATTTTCTCCATATCTATAATTATACCACACTCTGCCCATATTTTCACATTGAACCAATCACATCTAAACACTATATATAAACTAATAGGCTAGGCAGCGGATGGGGTAGCCATACCAACGATAGTATAAGCCATCTTGCAGTTTCAGTTCCCCAGCATTAAACCCTAGAAAATATGCGTTGCTAGTAGTAGCCAAACCGAATACATCAGAACTAGAAGACCAACCCCGTCCAGCAAGGCCTAAAGCCCTCAATGAATCGTTACCGAGAGAAGTATATCCACTACGGACGATTTTCTATCCTTCGTTCGTATTGGGGTTGTCTCCCTGGGTAACGGTTCTCTGAGAGACTTCGGCATTAATGGTTACGGCTGGTCTTCGGCTTCACAGGCGTTTACCTCTGTTACTTCTGCTACCGCATGTAACCTCGGCCTCAATGCGTCTGGCGTCGCCCCGTCGAACGGCCCGAACTTTCGTTGGTTCGGTTTCCCCATCCGTTGCACGAAAATAGGGCGTCGTCTCGACGCCCGCGCTCATTACTGACCGGATAATACTCCCTGTTTCATACACACAGCACCTATCGTAGATATAATTATAGGACACCACCACATTGTGACCATTCCGAATATCATCAAGGCAAAAAGACCCAGTACTGCAAGCGCAGTCACGGCGCCACAGGCTGCCCGCATAGCCTCTGTCTCATAGCCCGTTCTGTACGCACAATACATACATACGAGTGTTACCGCCAGCAATACTGCAGCTACCAAGTTTCCATGTGTCACAATTAATCCCATCATATTGATCCTCCTCTTCAACGTGTGATGTCGACCATTGGTCAGTTATTAAGTTGCAGTAGTTTCCGATTGCTAGGCTAGGCTAGCCTAGACTATCAAAAAAACTAAACCCTAGCGTCTTCACACTAGAGGCTCATTTTATCACACGTTTCGATCTTTGTCAAGCCGAACGTATTGAGCCATACCTACCCAAGATATAATATGTAGCCTCACCTCCTCTATCCTTCGTCCGTAGTGGTGGTATAGCGCCGAACCTAGGTTCTTT
>CANBER010000021.1 GCA_947367795.1 uncultured Candidatus Saccharibacteria bacterium | reverse complement strand
ATAGAGGCCGAAGTACCTCAGAGAACCGTCGCCCAGACCGATGTACCCACTACGGACGAAGGATAGAGGAGGTGAGGGTGATATTATATTAATTAATGAAGTAGATTGATGGTTTTATAGAGATGATCTTTAGTTGAACTTGTAATTGGTTTAAAAGTTGGGGCAGCGGATGGGGTAACCGTACCAAGGCTGATCGGGATATCCGGAAGGGTGAACGCTGGAGCCGAAGTTAAGATAATGCATGCCTCTTGCAGTGGAATCGGCACGTTGAGAGATCGTAGGCGACCAATAGTTACCTTGGGTTGTCAGGGCCTTGAGGCTACCGCCGTGTACGTAGAGATATCCACTACGGACGAAGGATAGAGGAGGTGAGGCTATAGTTATTAGAAATTGATTTCTTGGAGGACGCGTTTGAGCTGCTTGTAGAGCTCGGGGATAGTGCCGTCATTCATGAGGAAATAATCGGCAGCAACGATGGGGCCGCCTTTTTCGAGGTTTTCGATTTCGCTGTAGTCGCGTTCGCGGATCTTTTGAGCGTCAAAAGGGCGTTCGGGTCGGCGGGCGACACGCTCATAGCGCAAGGCTTTGGGCGTGATAATGGCGATGAAAGTCAGCTCGCCGGGGAATTCGTGTTTAAGAATCTTGTATTCGGTCCAAGAGTAAACGCCATCGAGGACGATGCGTTTTTGACCGGCGGCGATGAGATCTTTGGTTTCGGCGATGGCTTGGCGGACGACCCAATCTTTGCCTTCGGTGGCGCGGATCATCTCGCGAAATTCGCGTTCGCTATCAGGGGTGATTTCGATACCGCGCTTTGTCATTTCTTTGTAAATCATGCCGCCAAAATAGACTTTTGGCACACCGTGTTCGGTGAGATAATCAACCGCGACGGATTTGCCGCTGCCACTCATGCCGACGACGGCGATGATTTTGACGTCTCGTAAGTTTTTCATACTGTAGTATTTTAGCATGGGGAGCGGGAAATAGCAAATTTTAAGGAAAGATTGGAGAGATGATTGGATTGTAAAATGAGGAAAATATGGGGATATTGTAGAGAAAAAGTGGTAAAAACGTTGTATTTTTGTATGAAATGCGAGAAAAGTATTGACAAAAATGATGATGTGTGCTACAATGGAGTCATAAGCTTGATCTGGATGAACAAGCTTCGAGGTGGGTTATCCATGGATAGGTCCCTCCTATTATCCTATCTATGGATATCCCTTCTTGTAAGGGTTGTGTTACCGATCGAATGATCAAGTGTTAGCTCCAGATTTGGGCTAGCGTACGGGACAATATATTGGTAATTGATGGAAAAGCCTGAGACGAAAGTCTTGGGCTTTTCTGATATTCTGATAGGGGGGTGGGTGTGATATAATAGAAAAATGAAGAGGCTAGTGATCATCGATGGAAAATCCGTGTTTTATCGAGGTTACTATGCGATGGGAAATCTGTCGACGAGCGAGGGGGTGCCGACGGGGGGAGTGTATGGGTTCGCAGCGATTGCGATGGAGATTGTGCGGAAGCTTGATCCGACGAAAGTGGTGGTAGCATGGGATTCGAGGAGCTCGACGTCGAAGCGTAAGGCGATTTATAATGAGTATAAAGCCGGGCGGGTGAAGCCGGGTGAGGATTTTTATGCGCAGATTCCGTATTTGGAGGAGCTGGTGCGAGCGCTGGGGTGGGGGTTCGTGGAATGCGAGGATTACGAGGCGGATGATATTATTGGGACGCTAGTGAGAGAGGCGGACGAGGAGGGAGACTGGGAGACGTTTATCGTGTCGTCGGATCTAGATATGCTGCAGATTGTGGATGAAAATACGCGAATGTATCGGATTTTGAAGGGGTTCTCTGAGTTGGAAGAGCTGGATGTGGCGGGGGTGGAAAAGAAATACGGAATTCGCAAGTCACAATTTTTGGATTTGAAGGCGCTAAAGGGGGATTCGTCGGATAATATTCCGGGTGTGCCGGGGGTGGGCGAGAAGACAGCGGCGAAGTTATTAAATGAGTACGGTAGTGTGAAGGGGGTGTATGAACATATTGATGAGATTCCGGGAGCGCTGAAAACTAAGCTCACGGTGGGGAAAGATAGTGCATTAATGTCATATGAGCTGGCGAAAATTATGACGGATGCGCCGGTGGAGCTGGATGAGCAGCCGGATTTGGTGATTGATCAAGAGAGGATTTTAGCGGCGTTGGATAAACTGGAATTTCGGTCGCTTAAACGGAGGTTTTTTACGAAACCGCGAGAAAAACAAACGGCGGAGCAGGGCGAGCTAATAAGGACAGGTGTGGCGCGCAAGAAGGGTGCGATGCGAGAGAAAGCATCAGAGATTCCACGGAAGAATGCAGTGGATTATAGTCAGCAGACTTTGGAGGTGGTAAGGGAATTGCCGGATGGGACGTTGTTGTCGTGGAATGTGAAGGATTTGATGCACAAAAATGAGACAGTGGCTGAGAGGATTCTGGGGGGAGGGAAGTTTTGGGATCTGGGGCAGGGAGCGTTTTTGCTGAATCCATTACTGAGGAGTATAGAGCGGACCGATGAATTCGAGGAATATGAACGGCAGCAGAAGGAATTTGCGGAGCGGCCAGAGTTGAGACAAGTGCTGGTCGAGCTGGATTTGCCGCTGATACCAATCTTGTATAAGATGGAAGTGGAGGGGATGCTGATTGATCGGGAGTATTTCGAGAAATTGAGGGTGGAATTTGAGCGGGAAGTGCATGGTCTGGAGGAGGAAATTTGGGAGTTGGCAGGGAAGACTTTTAATATTAACTCACCAATGCAGCTGGCGGATGTACTGTTTAATCGGATGGCGTTGCCGACGAAGGGGATCAAGAAGACCGCCCGGGGATATTCGACGGGAGTGAAGGAACTGGATAAGCTGGAGGGGGAGCATAGTATTATCGGGAAGATTAAGGAATATCGGGAGGCGGCGAAGTTGCTGTCGACTTATATTGCGCCTTTGCCGAGTTTGGCGGATAAGAATGGGCGGATTCACACGACCTTTAATCAAAATGTGACGGCGACGGGGCGGTTGTCGTCGACAAACCCGAATTTGCAGAATATTCCGGTGCGGACGGAGGTAGGCAAGCGGATCCGGCAAGGGTTTGTGGCGGGGGAGGGGAAGGTTCTGGTGAGCGCGGATTATTCGCAGTTTGAGCTAAGGCTGGCGGCGGCGATGGGTGGTGATGTGGCGTTGATGGATGATTTTAACAAGAACGTGGATATTCACACGAAGACAGCGAGCGAAGCGTTTGGCGTGCCGATGAAGGACGTGACTAAGGCACAGCGGCGAGCGGCGAAGGTGATTAACTTTGGGATTTTATACGGGATGAGTATTCGCGGATTGTCGCAGGCGGCGGGGATGGAATATGGGCAGGCGAAAGAGTTTATCGAGAAGTATTTTGAGCTGCGCAAGCCAGTAAAAGAATATTTGGATCAGGTGCTGAAAGACGCGCGAGAGAAGGGTTATGTGCAGACTTTGATGGGGAGGAGACGGCCGACGCCGGATGTGCTTTCGAGTAATTTTCTGGTGCGCACGGGGGCGGAGCGGGCGGCGCAGAATATGCCGATCCAGGGGACGGAGGCGGATTTGATGAAGCGGGCGATGCTCAAGGTGGACGCGGCGTTGATGGCGGAAGTGCGAGAGGCGAAGATGGTGTTACAAGTGCACGATTCGCTGATGGTAGAATGTGAGAAGAAGGTGGCGGATCAGGTCGGGCAGATTTTGCAGCGAGAAATGGAGAATGTCGCGCCGGAACTGCCGGTGAAATTGGCGGTAGAAGTGGCGGTGGGGCGGAATTGGGGTGAGCTTTAGGGGATAAGAAAATCAGTATAGATGACGTCGGTGCCGAGGTCGCGGAGACGATTGGCAGCAGCGAGATCATTGACGGTGTGGGCGGCGATTTTGATGTCGGCGGTATCCCAGAGTGAAACGATTTCTGGAGTGACGAGGTAGTGCCACATGGTGATGAACTTGACGCCGGTTTGTTCGGAAAAAGCGAGGACGTTTTCCGGAGTCCAGTCGGGGTTGGCGTAGAGAGTGTAAATTATAGATTTCCAGGGGTGGATAGCCATGACGAGATCAAGCATTTCTGGACGGTAGATTTGGATAATAATGCGATCAAGGATGGAGGGGTCGATGGCTTTGGCGAGTTCGACGAACCGAGTGAATTGGGCGTTGACGCGTTCGGCGTCGGCGAATTTGGAGTCGGTGATGATGTAGATGTCAGGGTAGGCTTGCATGAGCTCAATGACGTCGGTGGCGTCGAGACGGTGGTATTTGTCGTAAGCGAGATGCGTGATGAAGTTGTCGTGGTTGAACTCGAGGTGTTCGGTGCCGGTGGTGTGTTCGTGCTAGGCGGGGCCGTCATGTTCGGCGACGGTTTCGCCATCGGTGGTGAGGACGAAATCGACTTCGAAGATGCGGTGGCCGAGCTGGTAGTTGAGGAGGAAGGCTTCGTAGGAATTGGTATAAGTGTCGCCGAGAATGCCGCCCATGGCGTGTGCGACATAGGGATGGTTGGCCCAAGAGTAGTCGAAATGATAGGGTGGAGTGTTGCCGGGAATATTGACGATGTCGGTAGCTTGCTCGGAGTTGGAGGTGGGGTTTTGGTGGAGACTGAAGAAACAAATGCCTCCGCAAACGGCGGTGAGCACCGCGATAACGCTAACGATAATAATGGCAATTTTGGATGATGATTTCATGAGATAAGTATAACAAATTTAGTGGGAAAAGCATATGGGGCTTAGGACGGTCGAGTAACAAGAAGGAGGATTTGGGAGGTGCTGATAGATATTGTGTAATATATGGTGTAGTATGAAATACGGGATTTACAGAGGTAGAAATGACATTTTCTGGAAAAAATGGCAAAAATGAGCATAAAAATATTGACATTTTGAGTGATGTGTGCTACAATGAAAGAGTAAGCATAAGTAAGGTGATCCTAGCTTAAGCTTAAGGACATTAATCACTCGTAAAATGCCAATTCATTTTGGAACCATAAGTATGATACTTATGCCTTTGTACTTTCGTACAAAGGCAGGAGATTTTTAGGAGGGTTAGAGGTTGAGTTACTAGGTTTAGACATGAGTGGTATTCAAGTCAGGAAAGCATCGTGATTTGGATACTACTCATGGATGAGTTAGTGAAAACTGAATAGCGCGTCACTCCATAAACGTAGTGAGTGACGGCAACACCTAAAAATTCAAGAAAGGCCCCGCGGATGCGGGGGAGGTGAAGAGATGAGCTATTTGATGAGCGAAAGCCGGGTGGCGGTTGAAGTTTTTGGCGTGGAGCAGTGCATGGTAGTGAATCCGACTTCTGAGACGGAGGGCGGAGACACTGTCCTGAACCTGGCGACCTTGAAGAAGGCGAAGATCGTATTTAAGGTGCCAGATACTGATCTCGGAGTAATGGCGGTGGCTAGAGCTCTGGGATTCGGAATGTCTGCGATTTCGTCGGATGATCAGGATGCAGAGCGCTACGGTGAGTTCGGGATCACGTTTCGCGAGAACGGGGAACCGAAATTTTCCGAGCCGGTGTTGATGATGTCATCAGAAACGATGGCTTATCGGGAGATCGCTGGCGGGCTGCGTACCTATCCAGATCGAACCCTGGTCACATATGATGACTGGGATGAGGAGACTGGATGCGGCGACGTCTGGACGCTGGACGCATTTCGGCTGCATCCGGGAATGGCTGACGGCTGGGCATTGGTGCAGTCTGCATCGAGCTGTGCGACCGTGAAGGCGGAGAAGCGCGGTGGAATGTGGACCGTGACCTTGACGATGCCGATCCTGCCGAATGGCAGGAAGACGGGGTATGGCTACAAAGCCTGCTTCGATTCGGCGAAGGCCTGGTATCGCGATGAAAAGCGTAAGGCTGACGCAAGGCATTGACTACGAGAGGAGGGCGGACTCCTAAAACCGCAGCCCCTGACTGGAGCAGGGGCTTTTCTATGGTATAATGGGGGTATTATGCCAGAGTTACCAGAGGTTGAAACGGTGAGGCGGGGGCTACAGCCGCTAATTTTGAAGAAGAAAATTCGGGGGATTCGAGTGGATGAAGAGAAGTGTTTTCGGGGGGATGTGCGGAATATTGAAGGCGCCGCCGTGGTGGAGATTCGGAGGCGGGGGAAAGCGCTGATTGTAGATTTGGATAATGGGTGGAGTGTGATGGTGCATCTAAGGATGACTGGACAGCTAATCTGGAGGGGCTTGCTATCGCAGCGAAGCACTTTGTTAGAGTCTGCGGCTGCTCAGTTGCAGGGCGATGAGCCCAGCTCCTTGCGCTGCTCGACTCTGCCGCGTGCTTCATCTGCGCTAGCTGCGCCCCTGGAGCAAGATGCTTCCGCGCATAATCTCGCTACTAGTGCGTCCCTGGAAGATGGCGCTGTAACTCGGAGGAGTGTGTCCTCGGAAAAACCGGATGCGGCACATGCGGAGTTTGCGGCGGGGCATCCGAGTCGGAATTTTACGGATGCGTTGCCGAATGCGCAGACGCGGATGACGTTTGAGTTTGAAGATGGGAAATTGTTTTTCAATGATCAACGGAAGTTTGGATTTGTGAAGCCGATGCCGACTTGTGAAGTGGAGAAGGATAAGTTTATTGCGGAGCTGGCGAAAGAGCCGTGGGAAATGGCGCCGGAGGAGTTGTTTGAAAAGTGCCAGCGGCATGGGAGGTCGTCGATTAAGGCAGTGCTGTTGAATCAGAAGCTGATTGCGGGGTTGGGCAATATTTATGCGGACGAATCGTTGTATTATGCGGGGGTACATCCGGCGAGCTTGGCGGGGACGTTGAGTGAGGCGGAGGTGGCGAAGATCTTGGAGGGAGCTTGTGAGGTGATGCAGCGGGCGATTGATTCGGGAGGATCGACGATGGCGACTTACGTGCGGCCGGATGGGACGACAGGGAATTATTTGGAGAAATTTGCGCAGGTGTTTCGACGGGAAGGTCAGGAATGTCGGAGGTGTGGGGCGGAGATTTTGAAGACCAGGTGTGCGGGGAGGGGGACGCATTATTGTCCGCAGTGTCAAAAATGTAGGGGTGGGAAAAGCGAATGATGCGGATTTTTGTGGGGGAAGATCGGGTAGCAGCGGAAAAAGCGATTCGGACGACGCTGGGAGAGGACTACGAGGTCTTGGATGGGGAGGAGCTTGCGGTGACGGATTTGCCGAGTATTTTTCGGGGAGTGTCGCTATTTGAGACGGAGAAGCGGCGGATTTTGATTAAGAATTTGGGGGAGAATACTGCTGTCTGGGAGAAGGCAGCGGATTATTTGGATACGCCGCATGAAGTGGTGATTTGGGAGATGAAGCTAGATAAACGATCGGCGGGGTATAAGCGTCTGAAGGGTGAGGGGGTGGAGATACGAGAGTTTGCCGAGAAACGGCCGCCGGAGGTGAAATTGGTGTTTGGAATTCTTGATACGGCGATGCGAAACGGGGCAGAGGCGGTGAAGGCGGTAGAGAAGATTGAGGAGAAACAGGATCCATATATGTTTTTTGGACTGCTGGTCACGCAGGCGCTGAAGAAATATGGTATGAGGCAGGGGACGAAAGAGAAAAAGATTTTGAAGATTTTGGCAGAGCTGGACATGCAAATGAAAACCACGGCGATGGAACCGTGGTTGCTAGTGAAAGCTGCGCTAGTGAGGATTGCGGAAACGTAAACATTAAGAGATGAGCGGGAAATTTGGACCTAGCCCGGGTTTTATAGTGGGTTTAGGCTTTGGCAGCTTTGGCGAATTTGGCTAGGGAAGCTTTGCGGCGAGAAGCGGTGTTTTTCTTGAGAAGGCCTTTTTTGACGGCTTTGTCGTACTCGGATTGAGCTTTGGACATGTTCTCAGCGGTAGGATCGGCTTTGAAGGCTTTGAGAGCGGCCTTGATAGTTTTTTTGATTTCTTGGTTGTTTGCGGTGCGTTTCTCGGCTTGGCGAGCGGCTTTTTTGGCAGATTTAATAATCGGCATTGATTTATTCCTTAGGTTTAATAGTTTATTCTATAACTTGTATTGATTATAATTGATTTCTGAAGAAAAGTAAAGAGGAAAATAGGGGCGAAAGGAAAAGTTTGATTTATCGTATCAAATATTATTGAATAATCAATAATATTAATATTTCGTCAATATTGACAAAATAGGGTTGACAATTGTAAATATATTTGATATAATAGAAAGATGGCATCGCGATAAAAGGAGGTGATGAGCGATGTTAATGGAACTTGCAGATTTTTATGCGCGGTACAGTATGGCGGAAAATAATTCTTGCCGGGTGTTGCGAGTAGTATGCAGGAAATGCTATCAGATGATAGCGGAGGCACAGGCTGTGCTCTCAATTGATCACATGCGGCGCGTGAAGCGGTATTTGGGCGGAAATTATACAGTAGATACATATCCGTCGATTTATGCTAATCCGGCGTTTGCAGGATGGATGGAGTCAGTGGAAGTGCCAGTTGTGGATGGTGGACGCTGGGCGATTCGCCATTGTACCAGCTATTGCGCGTTTAAAATGCGGGAAGTGACTGGATTGTGGCCAGCACGAAAAACTGCGCCGATGGTGGCCGGGGGAGGGGAAAGTGGCCCGATATTGTCGGTGATGTTTTGGACGCGAAGGCCGGTTTGCCATGCGAAAGCGGGGGACTTTACTATGCACTGATACAGTGGGTGGGTTGTAGTGGACTGATGCAGTGTCGCTTCGCGACTGTGATTTTGCTAAAGCAAAATCGCTCCTATCGTCGCACTGCATTATCGCCCTTCTCAGATAACAAGATATAAAAATAAGTAGAACTGAAGTTCTACTTATTTTTATGGTGGGTCGCGAGGGGCTCGAACCCCCGACCTCCTCGGTGTAAACGAGGCGCTCTAGCCAACTGAGCTAGCGACCCGCAAAATGTCTGGGAGGCTAAATCGTTGGCAAGGGCGTCTCGTAAACGAGGCGCGATTTCTGATAGCTCGGCGACAAGCGCCTCGGCATCCAACTGAGCTAGCGACCCATGTAAATGTATTATATCATAGAAAATGGGGTGTGGGAAAAATAAGATGGTGATATAATAAGGTTATGGTTTGGACGGCAACATATATTTGGTCACAAATTTTGACAGTATTGGAATACGGACTGTTGGGGGCGTCGTATTTAGTGAAAAATCGGAAGGCGATTGTATTACTTGACACTGCTTCGATGACGTTGGGGATTATTGCCTTTATTCTACTGGGGGCGGATTTGGGGATGGCGATGTCGGTAGTGATTTTGCTAGCGAATTTTTATTACCTATGGGACGAACAGACTCAGGGGAAGCGTAATAAGATGACGTTGCGGGATTATATTGTGCTCGCGATAGTGCTTATAGCAATTGCGGTGCTGGCGGTTTTGACATATGATGGGCCGCTGAGCCTGCTGTCGGTAGCGGCGACGACTTTGTATGAGATTTCGATCTTTTGGCAAGGGAATACAAGGGTGTATAAACTTCTGGGAATTCCGGTGGCGTTTTGCTGGATGACGTACAATGGATTTATACAGTCGATTTTTGGAGTGCTATGTGAGGCGGTAATGTTCGTACTTTCGATTATAGGGTATGTGATGGAAGTGAGGAAAGGGAAGCGAGGAAAGAGGCGGAAGAAAAGGGCGAAGCGGTAATGGTTTAGGGGATTATGGGCGGTCCGGTAGGACCGTCCGCTTTTTACGCAAATAGATGATGAGGTATGGTATAATATTGGGGTAAATAAGATCTGGAATGCCAGAGGAAAGGATAAAGCAATGGTGGCTGAAAAAGAACAAGCTGAAAAAATGCAAAAAATGCGACATAGCCTGAGCCATGTGTTGGCGGCGGCAGTGCAGGAGCTTTATCCGGCAACAACTTTTGGGATTGGGCCAGCGATCGAAAATGGATTCTATTATGATATGGATTTTGGTGGGGAAAAAGTTGCAGATGAGGATCTGAAGAAGCTTGAGAAGAAAATGCGCGGAATAATCGCGCGGGAGTGTGAGCTTCTAAAGCGTGAAATGTCGCGAGAAGAGGCTTTGGCTTGGGCGACGGAGAAAGGTCAGAAGTACAAGGTAGAGTTGATTGAGGCACTGCCGGAAGGGGAGACGATTTCTTTTTATGATTTGAAGGATCCACGGACGGGTGAAGTGTTGTTTACGGATTTATGCAAGGGGCCACATGTACAGAGTTTGGATGAAATTGGCGCCTGGCAACTGACGCGAATTGCGGGGGCGTATTGGCGGGGCGATGAAAAACGACCGATGTTGACGCGGATTTATGGAGTGGCGTTTGAGACTGAAGAGGAGATGGCGGAATACTTGCGACGTCAGGAAGAAGCGAAACAGCGAGATCATCGCAAACTAGGGAAGGAATTGGACTTGTTCTGTTTTTCAGGGCTTGTGGGGTCGGGGCTGCCGATGTTCACTCCAAGGGGGACGATTTTGAGGGATATGTTGAACGAGCTAGCACAAGGATACCGCGTGCGTTGTGGTTATCGGAAAGTTTGTATCCCGCATATTGCCACGGTGGATCTCTATAAAACGAGCGGGCATTATCAGAAGTTCCCGGAGTTATTGAAATTTATCAGTCAGGAAAGTGGGGATGAACTGGCGCTGAAGCCGGTGAATTGTCCGCATCATTCGCAGATTTTTGCGAGCGTACCTCGGTCGTATAAGGAGTTGCCAGTGAAGTATCTGGAAACGACGATGGTGTATCGGGATGAGCGTAAGGGGGAACTGGGGGGGCTCTCGCGGGTGCGAGCGATTACCCAAGATGATTCACATGTGTTTTGCACCGAGGATCAGGTAGAAGGGGTGTTTGGGGAGCTGATTGAGAGTGCAAAAGATTTGTACAATAGAGTGGGGATGAAATTGACTCTGCGATTGAGTTTCCGAGATGATGGTGATGGTTATATTGGCGATGCGAAGATGTGGGAAAAAGCACAGGCTGCGATTGAGCGAATGGCAAAGAAATTTGAGATGGAATATTATGTCGGGATCGGTGAGGCGGCGATGTATGGACCAAAGATGGATTTCATGGCGGTGGATGCGCTAGATCGAGAATGGCAATTGGCGACAGTGCAGCTGGATTATGCAATGCCGGAGAGATTTGGATTGGGATATACGGATAAAGATGGTGTGAAGAAGACTCCGATTATGATCCACTGTGCGCTACTGGGTGCGATTGAAAGATTTATGAGTATTTTTATTGAACATACGGCAGGGTGGTTCCCGTTGTGGTGTGCACCGGAGCAAGTACGTGTTTTGACGGTGAACGATAAGGCTGAAGACTATATGAAAGAAGTCGAAAGTGTATTGCGTCAGGTGGTGTTAGAGGAGCCGGTGAAGGGAAATATGCTGAGATTTGAAGTGGATCGGAGTGATGATACACTGGGTAAGAAAATTAAGCGGGCGACAGAAATGAAGATCCCGGTGGTTTTGATCGTGGGGGCGAGAGATGCAGAAACGCGTGAAGTGAGCGTGAGGACGCGTGAAGGGGAAGAGAAGGTGAAATTGCAGGATCTTGGCGAGTGGTTGAACCAGAGAGCGGAGAAATAGCCGTTGTTTGAAAAAACGATAGTGATCGTAGGCCCGACGGCTTCGGGCAAGACTGGGGTGGCGATAGAAATTGCTCAAGAGATTGAACGACGGGCGCAAGCGGTATGTGGGGGGGCACTTGATAGGGCGAAGGGTGCAGAGATAATCTCGGCGGACTCACGAGCGATTTATCGAGGAATGGATATTGGGACGGCGAAACCTAATGCAGAAGAGCAATTGGCTGCGCGGCATTGGGGAGTTGATCTGGTGAATCCGGGTGAAAGATTTACGGTGGCAGATTGGAAAGAGTACGCTGAAGCAAAAATCCAGGAGATTAAAGGGAGGGATAAGATTCCGATGGTAGTTGGTGGGACGGGTTTGTATGTGGATGCGTTGGTATATGATTATGGTTTTACGGATACGGCGAAATTGAAAAAAACGGATAGGAACGAGATTTGTGCAAATTATTTAATGATTGGAGTAAAGACGGAACCGGAAAAATTGCGCCAAAGAATTGAACAGAGGGTGGATAAAATGTTTAACGATGAGCTTTACGTGGAAACGCGGCGACTTGTACAAATGTACAATTGGGATACTCAGGCGATGAAAAGTAATATTTATCAGTATGTTTGGAAGTATCTGGAAGGGGAGTATGATTTGGACACGGCAAAAAGATTGTGCGCATTAGATGACTGGCATTTAGCAAAGCGCCAGATGACTTGGTTTAAGAGAAACAGGACAATTAAGTGGTTGCCGCTTGCAGAGATTAAACAGTATGTGATAAAATGTATACAAGATGTATAAAGAAGATAAGATTCCAATAGAAAAATTGTTTGGGTCGAAGACTCGAGCGAAGCTTTTGGAACTTTTTTTCTCAAATACGAGTAAATCTTATTATGTGCGCGAAGTGACTCGTTTGGTGGAAGAACAAATTAATTCTGTGCGACGAGAGTTGATTAATTTGGAAAATATTGGAGTCGTTCGAAGCGAGACTTTTGATAACAAAGTTTATTATTCAGCGAATATGAAGAGCCCGTTTGCACATCCGTTTCAGGAGATCTTTTCTCCGCGAAAACCTGTGGTAAGTACGCCGAGTCCAGTAGAAGTGCATCGAGTATTGAGAAGAAATGATAGTTGGACGGAGGTGATTCGTCCAGTGGAGCGTTATTTGAAGGCTTTGATCGTGGTAAATCGTTTACCAGGGCAGGACGGAATAGATATGCTGATCGTGGGTGATGACAGCACGAAGAAGCTGACACGCTGGGCTGAAGTGGTAGAGAAACGTCAGGGTAAGCCGATGAACTATGTAATTATGGATACGGATGACTATTTATATAGAAAAAGTGTGCGAGATAAGTTCGTATTGGGATTGATGGAGATGGATCTTGCGGAAGTTTATGATCCAGAGAAGATAGTAAGGTCAGAATAAAGGAGGAAAATGTTTGAAATTGAAAGTAAGGAACCGGATCAGATCGTAATCAATACAAAAACACGTTCGATTAAGTTTGATCTTGCGATAGAGACGATAGATGCGGATCTTGAGGTGGGGAAGATAGTAGGGCCGGGCGAGTTTGAGATTGGTGAGGCGGCAATTCGGGGGATTGCGGCTGGTGAGCATAAGACGATTTATGATGTGATAATTAATAATGTACATGTAGGGATTATTGGCGGGGTCGAGGAACCAACTGTGCTAGATGAGCTTGGAGTGGCGAATATTTTGTGTACGAGTAGCGTAAGGGCAGTGCGAGAGATTGAACCGAAGCTGGTGGTGGCGATGGGAAATATTGATGGCATGGTGACAGAGCTGAAATTAACAGCGCGTACCGAAAAGAAATTGAAGGTGAAGAGCCTTGAGTCGTTGCCGGTGGCGCTGGAAGTTGTGGCATTAACGTAGGAGAAGAGATGAATTTAGTTGGGCTGTTAGTAGCGTTTATAGTGATTTTGATATCTATGATGCTGCATGAGTTGGCGCATGGTTTTGTGGCATATTGGCTAGGGGACGACACGGCAAAAGATGAGGGGCGTTTGACGCTAAATCCTTTGAAGCATTTGGATCCGGTATTGTCGATTGCGATGCCGTTATTGTTATTTTTGACGGGCGGGCCGATTTTTGGCGGTGCAAAACCAGTGCCTGTAGATTCGCGGCGCTTGAAATTCGGGGTATGGGGAATGGCGCTAGTAGCGATTGCAGGACCGCTGATGAACTTTTTATTGGCTTTTTTGGGCGTGGTAGTAGTGCGATTGACGGGAGCGCTCGTCGACGGCCATCAAACGTTGTTTTGGAGTGAAGTTCTGACGCAGTTTATTATAATAAATTTGGGATTCGGGGTGTTTAACTTGATCCCAATACCGCCGTTAGATGGGTCAAGAGTATTGTATGCGATTGCGCCGGATCAGGTGCGAGAAGTGATGAGTCGGATGGAGCGTTGGGGGATTGTTGTAGTGATGCTACTGGTAATTTTGCTGCCAAGTGTGGTGAATAGTTTGATGTTGGGTGCGATGCAGGGGATTCTTGATTTCTTCTTTTGGATAGTGGGAATGAGGTAAAATCGGATGGATTTTGGAGATAGAGGGATGGTATGTTATAATGAAATTAACCCTAGTGGCGGCATGATTTTCCTGAATAATCATGTTTAGGGATTTCGTGGCTCATCTCCGTGGAGATGTCGCATAAGATTTTACCCACCTTGTCATTATAACAAGGAAAACATCGCTTCTAGGGTTTTGAGAACATTCTTAGTAGCTATTACTGCGTCAGAGCCTGTGCTGCTCCCTCGCTGGGCTTGTAGCCCCGCTCGGTTCGCTGCTCGACTCTTCCTTGTACTAGCCACTAATAATGTCCTCAAAATGGACATATATCGGAGGTGGAATGAAACAAAGAGTTCGGGTGGTTGGTATTATTCAGAGAGACAATGAGATTCTGATTTTGAAGAAGTCTCAAGGGCGTAAGGATGGGGAGCCGATATGGGAGCTACCAACGGGAAAGATTAAGTTTGGTGAACAGCCTGAGGAGGCAATTGACCGAACTTTGGATGAGTATTTGGGAATTGAAGTCACAAAACGGATACAGCTGCAGGATGTGGTGACGTTTGTGGCTTTACATGGGTCGAGTCAGTTGAATAATTTGTATATTGTATATAATATTTTGCTGCCAGAAGGGGTGAAGATTCGGCCGAAAGAGCGGTATACAGTGTATAAATTTATTAAAAAGGATGAAGTGGTCGGTTATAGATTGGATGAGGCTAGTGCAATTGTGCTTGGGATGGAGGGGAATACTCAGCTAGCAGCGAATTATAAAGAGGTGGCGAATAGCGCTACGGTATATGTGGATGGATGTAGCAGAGGCAATCCGGGTCCAGCTGGGGTAGGATATTATATTGTGGGGGAAAATGGACAAGTTTTGGCGGAAGGTGGGGAGTTTATCGGGTTTGCAACGTCTAGGGTAGCTGAATATCAGGCTTTGAAGCGGGGGTGTTTGAAGGCGTTGGAACTGGGGTTGAAGTCGGCAAGATTTATTAGTGATAATTTAATGATTGTTAGTCAGATGAATGGTATTTATAAGGTGAAAAATGGCGATATTAAGCCGCTCTATGATGATGTGAGAGAGCTTGCTGGTAATTTTGATGCGTGTGCGTTTATTCATGTGGCACGTGAGCAAAATACGCGAGCGGATGCGCAGGCGAATTTGGCAGTAGATCGGCAGTTTGGGCTGGTTGATCAATAGAAAGACGGCTCGTCCGTAGTGGGCACGTTCATCTGGGCTACGGTTCTCTGAGGGGCTTCGGCTTCGATGGTTACGACTGGTCTTCGTTGTCTGTGGCGTTTACCTCTGTTACTTCTGCTACCGCGTACGACCTCGGCCTCAATGAGTCTGGCGTCGGCCCGTCGCACGGCCCGAACGCTCGTTGGGACGGTTTCCCCATCCGCTGCCTAGCCTATTAGTTTATATATAGTGATGGTGCTAAGGGTTTAGATACAGTTTCTTGCGATCAGGGTGAC
>CANBER010000020.1 GCA_947367795.1 uncultured Candidatus Saccharibacteria bacterium | reverse complement strand
TTTTGACCCGCGCCAGCCTGGGACTCGGAGGTCCATGATCTCAGAAGAGAGGAACTAGACACATAACACCAAGCTCTTCTGGAACGTAGTTCCAGTTTGATAGAGAAAGTAAGGCAATAGCTATAGCTTTGCAGCAGATGGGGAAACCGTCCCAACGAGCGCGCGGGCCGTGCGACGGGTAGACGCCAGACTCATTGAAGTGGAGGGGGTAGGCGGTAGCAGAAGTAACAGAGGTAAACGCCACAGAAATTAAGCTCCAGCCGTAACCATCGAGGCCGAAGGCCCACAGAGAACCGCGGTATAGATTAACATCTCCACTACGGACGAAGAATAGAGGAGGTGAGGCTATATAAATGGACTGAGGAAGGACTTTATGATATAATTGGAGGGATGAAAATTTTGGCGATTGAGAGTTCTTGCGATGAGACGGCAGCGGCGGTGATTGCGGACGGGCGTCGGATCTTGAGTAATGTGGTGGTGTCGCAGATTGATATTTTTGCAGAATATGGTGGAGTAATACCTGAGGTGGCGGCGAGGTCGCATTTGGAGGCGATTTTGCCGGTCATTCATAAAGCGATGTGGGATGCGGGGAATTTGGGGAAGGATGATATAGATGCGATTGCGGTGACACATACTCCAGGACTCCTAGGATCGCTTCTAATCGGCACTTTGACTGCGAGAATGCTAGCCGTTCTCTGGGGAAAGCCGCTTTTTGCGGTGCATCATTTGAAATCGCATATTTACGCAAATTGGTTGGAAGCGGGGATACCGGCGAATTATGTTACACCAGAGTTTCCGCTGTTGGCGCTGGTGGTGAGCGGGGGACATACGCAGATTATTTATATGAAGGAACATAATCACTTTGAAATAATTGGCACGACACGGGATGATGCGGTGGGGGAATGTTTTGATAAAGTGGCGAAGATTTTAGGGTTGCCGTACCCTGGCGGACCAAGTATAGCCAAGGTTGCGCTGAATTCGCGAATTTCTTCGTTAAACTCTGTGAGTACTCAGTCACAGGGCCGTGAGTCCAGCTCCTTCCGTTCCTCGAGTTTGCCTCGAACTTCATCGAATTCACCTGCAACCCGGGTTGATTCGAAATTTGAAGCGATTGATACGCAAGAATGGTATAAAAAACATCCAAATTATAAATTGCCACATCCAAAGGTGGAAGGGCTGGACTTTTCGTTTTCTGGATTAAAAACAGCAGTTCTAAGGGCAGTGCAAGCTGAATGTGGGGTTTCTATCCGAACACCGTCGTTTGAGCTGGCGGAGAAGCTGTCTGATAACCAGAAGGCGGATTTTGCGGCGGCATTTCAGGAAACGGCGTGTGAAATCCTGATAAACAAGCTAGAAATGGCTCTAGAAGCTTATCCAGAGGTCAGGAGCGTGGTGATAGCTGGAGGCGTGAGTGCGAATAAGGTACTCAGGGAAAAGGCGTTAGAACGCATTCTAGAGGGTTCTGAGGGCAAAATAGGGGTGTTTTTCCCGGCGCTTCAATATGCGGGCGATAATGCAGCGATGGTGGGTGCGGCAGCTTATTTTGAAGCGATGTCGGGAGTGAAACCGACAGATCATTATAAGCTGAATATTGCGCCGAGGACGCCAATTGGGTGATTTGATAAAATGAGTTGACTTTTGGTGGGTCGAGTGATAGTATGGTGAGTAGCGAGTAAGATACAATACATCTGACGCATTGGATTTGGTTTGGCTTGTTGAAGGATTAAGCTGGGCGAGGTTCAGGGATGTGATATCTGAAAGTGAATCTTAGGAAAGGAAGTGATACCGTTGTACAATGTGAGATCGCGTGGTATTCGTGCACCCGTGTGGATGGGAGTATGTTATGACTGATCGCGGGGATCGGGTATGAAAGAGTAAAAGGGCCTATCGAGGTAAAAAGTTAAGCGAGAGGCATGACTGCTCTCTGGATATTTTTATAGCGTGGTTACAGTTTTAAGGCCCCTATGTATTTTGTCCCGAGAGCCCTTGATCGCCCTTTGTAACTGTAGGCAAATGGAGCAGGTTGTTCTAATATGTGATCGGAGGGAAAGGATCTGATTTGGAAAAAGACTGGATGAAAAACTAAGCCCCTTTGTGGTTTAGGCTGCTAAACTGAATGTTTAAATACGACAATACAACGATGACACTTTGGCCGTCCGGATGTGGCGGCCAGTTTTTTTGTTTGAAATCTAGGAGACAAGATGTTGCATGACTTCGATAGTGAAGGCGATGTCTGCGACAGTACTGCCGCGGGAGAGGTCGGAGACAGGGTGGGTGAAGCCTTGCAAGATGGGGCCGGCAACGGTGTATCCGCCGATTTGCTCGAAAGCTTTGTAGAGGAGATTGCCGGAGTTGAGATCGGGCGCGATGAGGACGTTGGCTTGGCCGGCGACGGGGGAATGAGGGGCTTTCTTGTGGCCGATAGCAGGATTGATGGCGGCATCGAGTTGCATTTCTCCGTCAATGAGGAGGTCAGTGTGGGCGAAATCTTCTAATACGGTATGGAAAAGCTCAATGGAAGGGTCGTGGCCGCCGCTGCCAAGAGTAGAGAAGGAGAGGAGAGCGATGCGAGGTGGCTCGGAAAGCAGGCGTTTGGCGCTGTGGTAGGTTTGCCAAATGATCTCAGTGAGTTGTGCGCCAGTGGGGTGTTTGCAGGCGGCCATGTCAGCGAGAAGGTAAGTCTGCTGGTCGCGGCGCATGACGGCGAGACCGGAGAAAGTAGTGTAAGTTTCATTAGTAGTAGGGTTCTGGCCAAATCCGAGCGCATCGCGACAAGCGAGGATGACGTCTCGAGAGGAGTAATCAATGCCGGCGATCATGAGATCGGCAGTGCCAGAAGTAAGTAGAGAGCAAGCTTGACTGAGATCGGCGGCAGGTATTGGCTTGGTGCCGGTAGAGGCGACTGCGGCTTGGATAGAAGGGTGATAGTGTTCAGGAAAAACGATATTCATGAATTTATTATAACACGGGAGAAAATGAGAGGTCAGGGTGGTATAATGGATTTATGAACGATTTTGATTACTTGGGTGAAAAAACTGTCTATGTAGATGCGGCATGTCAGAGTTTGAGGCCGAAGCCGGTGGTGGAGGCTTTGACGCGATATTATTTTGAACATAATTCTTGCGGGGAACGTGTGAAATATCCTTGGGGGGAGAAAACAGATGCTTTGGTCGAAGGAACTCGGAAGAAGGTTTTGAAGTTGCTTAAACTCAAAGCGAAGGACTATTTTGTAGCGTTTACGCTGAATACGACTTATGGCATTAATTTGCTATTGAATGAAATAAAGCCGGAATTGGTAAAAAAGGTAGTGACCAGTGAGATCGAACACAATTCGCCATTTCTGGCAACGATGGCGCTGGCGAAGAGGCTGGGCGTGCCACGAGTGGTGCTAGAGCGGCTGGATACGGGGGCTTTGGACTATCGGGAGGGGGATTTCCAGAAGGCAGTAGTGGTGGTAAACTGTGCATCAAATTTTGATGGGCGACAGATGAAAAATATTGCACAAGTCGTAAAACAGGTGCACAAGGAAGGGGGAATAATTATTATTGATGCGGCGCAGGCGATGGCGCATTATCACGAACTTTTGGAGAAGACGGAGGCTGATGCGATTTGTTTTTCGGCGCACAAGATGTATGCACCTTCGCTGGGGGTGATCGTAGCGCGGAGGGATTTGGTGCCGAAACTCAACCAGACTTTTATCGGAGGGGGAATGGTGGACGATGTGACGATGGATGGCTATGAGTTGAGTGCTTTGGGGAACAAGGAACATGTGCATACGATTTTTGAGCCGGGTTTGCAGGCGTGGGGCGAGATTGTGGCACTGGGGGAGGCGATCGATTGGTTAGGGGCGCGAACGAAGGCGGATAAGCAGAGGTTGGAGGATTGCACGCGAGAGTTGGATGAGTTCTTGAGGGGAAAAGAGAAGGTGAAGATGGTAGGATGGGAAGCGAATCCGACGATGAGTTTTTACGTGGAAGGGCTGGACTCGCATTTATTGGGGGCGGCACTGGGGAAAGAAGGTATTATGGCGCGGACGGGATATTTTTGTGCGCATTTTTATTTGGATAAGGTTTGTAAATATTCACCGCTGATGCGATTTTCTCTGAGTTATGCGACGCGAGAGAGTGATATTGAGCGGATTAAAGAGGTGATGAGCAGGATTTAGATAAAGCATAAACAGTATTGACTTTTTGGATGATGTGTGCTACAATGGAGATAATAGGCTTAAAATAAAAAATTAAATCCAAAATGCAAGATCAAAACCAAAATTTGAGTCAAGTTGTGAATCCGACTCCGCAGGCGGTGTCGTTTGGTGGAATGAATACGGCGTTGTCGCAAGTAGGCGCGGTGCCTGGTAGGCCGGTGGTGGGCTTGTCTGGTGTGGCTAATGGTGGCGGCGCGCCGGTGGCTCCGGGGGTGGCGGCAGCGAATCCGGTGCCAAATGTACAGCAGACGTCTCCGGACGTGAAGCTGGTTGGTGAGAAGTCGACTGATGAGAAAACGGCCCCTAAAAAGCCATCTCCAGAGGTGAAGGCGGCGGAAAATGCGGAATTTATTCGGAAGATTGCAGAAAAGATCCGTACGTCGGAGAATATTCTGGTGGCTTTGTCCCGGGATCCGTCAGTGGATGAGATTGCGGCGGCAATTGGGTTGACGTTGTTTTTGGATACGATTCAGAAGCATACTACGGCAATTTATTCAGGGCAGACACCGGATGCTTTGCAGTTTTTGCAGCCGGAGGGGACGTTTGAAACGAATACTGATAGTCTGAGAGATTTTATTATTGCGCTGAATAAAGAAAAAGCGGATTCGTTGCGGTATAAAGTGGAGGGGGATTTTGTGAAAGTGTTTATTACGCCGTATAAGTCGATGGTGACGGAAGAAGATCTGGAGTTTTCTTACGGTGATTTTAATGTGAATTTGGTCTTGGCCCTGGGGGTGCCGACGGCGCCGGATTTGGATGCGGCTTTGTCGGAGTACGGGCGGATTATGCATGATGCGACGACGGTGGATATTACGTGTGATGATCCGGGGAAGTTTGGTGAGATTGAATGGAGTGATCCGGAGGCGAGTTCGGTGTCGGAAATGGTGACGAAGTTGATTTTGGAGATGCAAGGGCAGGATGCGACGGTGGATAAAGAAATTGCGACGGCGCTGCTTACAGGGATTGTGGCGGCGACGGGGCGATTCTCGAATGATCGAACGAATTCGGAGACGATGCAACTAGCTTCGAAGCTGATGGCGATGGGGGCGGATCAACAACTGATTTCAGCACATGTGATGGAGAATGATTCAAGTGCGTATACGAGAGGGATGAACGAAGAAAGGGGTAATCTAAATGAGTTTGTCTGGGAGGCAGGCGACATTGAGATCAGCGATCCGGAGCCGACGGAATTTCCGGAGCTGCCGGAAGTGGTGGATGATTTGGAGCAGAATGAAGGAGAAACTCCTGGGGTAGTAGAAGAGGCGCAAGTCGAGGTGGAGTCGCCGATCGAGGAGGTGCCAAAGGAGAGGGTGCCTGAGGTGACGCCGGTACCGGAACTTTTGACACCACAGACGAAGGCGGAGATGGCAGCAGCAGCGAAATCGGCGGTGAATGAGGCGATTTCCGCAGCAACCGCTAATGCGGCAGCGGTGGGCGCGAGCGGCGTGGGGGTAGGGAAGCCGGTAGTGGAGACTCCAAAAGTAGTAGCTCCTGAAGTAAAAGTAGAACCGGAAAATGTAAAACCAGTTATTCAGCCGGTTGCTCAACCAGCGATTCAGCCAAGACAGTCGATGCAGATGGAGCAGCCGATGGCAAGTAGACAGAAGAGTTATGCGGAGATGATTGAACAAGCGTTGGCGGAGCCACTGCCCGTGGAGACGGCAGCAAGTGCAGTGGGATTGATCAAAGATGTGCCGGCGTCGAGTGCAGTGGTGCAACCTGTGGTCCCAAGTAATGCGCCAGAGGTGAAGACCGAGGTGCCTCCAGTAGTGCCGGCGATGGGCCAGCCAGTGAATCAGCCGGGCGTGGTGTTGCCACCGCCGCCAGCGCCGGTGACAACGAATGTGATGCCTCCGGTAGCACCGGTGCAGAATCAAGTTCAGACAGTGCAGCCTGTGGTAGGACAGGCGCAGCCTACGGTGAGTCCGGTAGTGGCTCAGAATCCGGCTCAAGGGGTGCAGCCAGCGACGAACCCGGTGCAACCGAGTGCGGCTGCGGGGATGCCGGCGCTAGATGCGTTTAGGATTCCGGGGATGTAGTAGGAGACGTGATGAGTAGGTGTTGGATAGATCGACATAGTACAAGAGAAGATCATCACGGGAATTTGCATGAGGCGAAGGACCCGTCGGATGAATATCGGTTTGATTTTTATATGTTTTAGGAAACAAAATAAAGGAAAACAAAAAATGCCACAGAATATGGAAAGAATCGGAAACAATGTAGAAGACGAACGTACAGAGGGGCAGAAGAGAAACGACGAGCGACGAACTGGGGCGAAGATTTTGGCGGGAGCGGGGTTTCAGGATAGGCAGAAGGAGATTACTGATTCGTCGCTGAAGAAAATGACGGCGAGGGGTGAGAAGATTGCAGGCAAGAACGCTGAGAGACGAAATTTGGCATATATTTCGCGGCTGGAGGGGATGATTGAGAAACATGGAAATAAATTGGAGAAGAAACTGTGGGAAGCTTCGGTGGATGAATTGATTATCGAACCGGAAGAGATTGAAGATGGATACTGGAAAGCGCAGGAGCAGATTTTAAGAGATGATGGTCAGGGACGGGAGTTGAATGATTATGAAAGGGGGGTGCTGACGGAGGATATTCAGCAGAAACAGAGAGAATCATTGCAGAGTTGGTCGAATTATTTGGGGGATGAGCAGACACCTTATCCGATGTGGTTTAAGGTGTATGCTTGGGATGGAATGAGTAAGATGGGGGTATTTGATAAGAAGAAGGGGGAGTTTCGGAAGCGTGATGAGCATACGGTGGCGCCATATCCGCGCTTGAATCCGGCGGTACTGGGTAAGGTGTATGGAGCGATTGTGGGGGAGGATGAAGATAGGGAAGATGACGACGAGGGTGATAAGACTGAGCGTGAGTTGGAAGAAGAGAAGAAACTGGCGAAATTGGTAAATTCGGGGAATTTTAATAAATTATATTCGCATTTTCTGTTGAGCGGGAAGCAAATCATGAAGACTCCGGAACGGACGGAGGATGTACATGGGGTATGGAAAGAGTATTTGCCAGGGGATGAAGAGGCGCTGGCGGAGGCGGCGGATGGGACGCCTTGGTGTGTGGCTAGCCCGGCGGTGGGGAGGAATTACCTGACGTTAGATAAATCAGGTGATGATATTGAGGATGACCCCTGGTACTATGATGAAATAGAGGGTGCCTGGCATAATTTATTTGAGGAACGTTGGGATGAGGAATCAAACTCGTGGGCGGAATACAATTATGAAGAGCATAAGAAATCGTTGGAAGAGGCATCTAAGGCGAAGTTTATGTTATTTCATTTGATGGACCCAGCGGGGGGGGGTATAGTGGCAGATAACGCTTGCGCGTCGATTCGTCTGGGGATGGATGGACGAGTGGCGGAAATTTCTGGGCTGGGTGAAGGGCAGGCGTTGGATGATGCGTTGGTGCCGATCGTAGAGGAGAAGGTGAAAACGTTGCCGGGTGGGGAGGAATTTTTGAAGAAGTTTGAGGATAAGAAAAAGTTGATAGAATTAGATCGGAAGATGCAGCAGGGGGAAAGATTTACTGATGAAGAAGTGATAAAGATCTTTCGAGGGTTTCACATGTTGGATAGCTATAGGACGGATCCGAGAGTGGGTGAGCTGAGGTGTGTAGTAATGGAAAACTTAACTGATGAAGATATTGAACGATTAAGAAAGAAATATTCAGACAAAGAAACTTTGAAGATGTTGCAGGATGTGGAAACGGTGAAGGGTTTTGATGATTTGCTTAAGGATATAGAGGATAATTTGAAGCGAGCCAAGACCGAGGAAGATTATTTAAAATTGCCTAAAATGAGCATGGCGCAAAATTTGTTTGAGGATGACAGGTGGAAGTTGGAAGAGGGGGGATTGTTTGCTGATTTGGTGGGTGGGCCTGACAATTGGTACTATAACTATCTTCAGCCTTTGCGAGCTTATGCAGGTTTGACTGCAAGTGATGGAATGACTATGGAACAAAGATCTATTGTTCTGTCATTTCGTGACGTAGATTGGTATTTAAGGCGTTTGAATGGGCGAATGGACGGTTGTTTGGACATGGATCATGCGGTGGAGTATGCCTGGAAGAGAACGTTTAGAGATGGAAAAGTATCTGTGGAAGATCTAAAAGGGTGGTTAGGGCATGAGTTGAATCCACAGTCAGCCAGGGCACTGATGGAGGCTTTTGACGTGGCAGGAAATGAAGCGGATGCATTAATTAAGGATATAGCTGAGCGTTACAGCACACGAGATTGGATCGAAAGCTTGAGTTGGCCTACAAACGGTATAGACATAAGCGTACCTAACTCAATATTAAAGGTTTTAAATTATTCTAATCCAGAGCGAGATTTTCCACCATTTGATGAAACACAGCGGTATATTGGAAGGCGTAAACCCGGCTTTTATGACGAACATTTGGGGTGTCTTGGGAGTAAGTGGGATGTAGAACGACTAGCGGATAAGGGAGTAGATATGGACGTTTTGTTGCCATTATGCGACCCATCTGTGATTTTCCCTTTCTATTATAGTGACTTGCGTCCTTTGATTGAAGAAGGGAAAATTAATCCACACAATTTGGTAAAAGGTATTTCTTATTTGGAGCATGAAACTAGGAGCGAAAAGCGTGGAAAGGGGTCGGGATATTATCGGGGTTTGATAGCGATGTTAAAACGGTTTGGGGTGACGGATGAAGAGGTTGAAAAAGCGGAGAGTTTGGGTAGTGCAAGATAAAGAAATATTATTAGTAGATAAGCCGGCGGGAGTGAGTTCGTTTGGGGTGGTGGCGAGAGTGAGGCGGCGACTGTCGGAAGAAGCGGGGTATGTTGAGGTTGTGGGGAAGGACGGCGTAACGCGGCAGAAGCGGAAAAAGGTGAAGGTTGGCCATACGGGCACACTTGATCCGTTTGCGACTGGGCTGTTGATTTTGCTGGTGGGGAAGGGGACGAAGCGAGCGAATGAGTTTTTGAAATTGGATAAAGAATATATTGCGACGTTGCGGCTAGGGGCGAATTCGACAACGGGTGATCCTGAAGGCGAAATAACCGAACATGAAATATGCGAAATCCCGAACAAAGAGGCTGTGGAAAAGTGTGTGGAAAAGTTGGTTGGGGAAAACTCGCAACGGGTGCCGGCGTATTCGGCGGTGAAAATTAATGGGCAGAGGGCATATAAGCTGGCGCGGGAGGGCAAGCAGGTGGAGATGCCAGTGAGAAAAGTGAAGGTTTATAAGATTGAGATCTTGAGTTATGAATGGCCGGAATTGAAGATACGCTGTAAGGTGTCGAGCGGGACCTATATTCGGGCGTTGGCGGAGGATATCGGAAAGGCGCTGGGGACGGGGGCGTATCTTACGGAGTTGAGACGGACGCAGGTGGGGGAATATCGAGTAGAAGGTGCGAGGTTGATAGACGAGATTGAGGAATTGGGAGAATAGGGGTTGTACCTGGTAGAGAAGTGTGATATAATCGGGGATATATGATTACTAGAGAGAAAAAAGCTGAGGCGATTAGTAAGCTCGCTCGGAGCAAGAGCGATGTGGGATCTCCAGAGGTGCAGGTTTCGATCTTGACGGAACGGATCAAGGAAGTAACTGAGCATGTCAAGCAGAACAAGCATGACTTCATGGCGAAGCGTGGCTTGATGCAGATGGTAGGTCAGCGCAAGAAGTTGCTGAAATATCTGGAGCGGACGAATTTCGACCTCTACAAGAAGACAATTGGCGAGCTGGGGCTACGTAAGTAGTTTTGGGCTCTAAAAAACTCCCCCGAGGGGGAGTTTTTTGTGGGGTACAGAGAAGAGGTGTGAAGTTGGTGACGGGGCAGAAGGTAAGGATTGAGGAATTTGGTTGTGAAATGAGAGCGGAAGCTGAGAAACCCTGCTGCAAGCAGCAGGGTAGAAGGGCCCCACACGAAGGAGGGAACCTAAGTCGCTACTCGACTTAGGGAGGTGGGGAATAGTAAAAATGGGTAAAAGCCCGTGGTTGGGCGTCGAAAATGTCTGAAGTAAGGTGCTGGGCTGTGATTTTGACGGTAAAATATGTAAAATGTAAGGTATTTTCTAGAAAGTTGCTAGAAAATAGATAAAAATAAGCCGTCAGAATCAGTAGCTTAATTCCATTATAGCACACTTGGTAAATAAAGTCAACATGTGATACAATGAAAGAGTAAAATAATGTGGGAAAGCGGCAGATATGAGCGCTTTTATGTGATAGAAGTCTGATATCTGAGGTTTTCCCAGGAAAGGTAAAGATGGAAATTATCAACCCGAGCGGTAAACAGTTGGTGCGTGTGGAAAGGGAGTTTTTGGGGCGGAAATTGACCCTGGAGGTAAACCGAGTGGGGTTTCGGTCAACTGCGAGTGTGATGGTGACTTATGGTGAGACGGTGGTACTGGGCTCAGTTGTAGTGGGGAAGCGGCCGGTGGTGCAGGATTTCTTTCCACTGACGATTGATTACGAAGAAAAATTCTATGCAGCGGGGAAGATCAGTGGGTCGAAGTTTATCAAACGTGAGGGGAAGCCGGCGGATGAGGCGGTGCTAGTGGGGAGGCTGATTGATCGGCCGATTCGTCCATTGTTCCCGAAAGGGTATCGGCAGGAAGTACAGGTGGTGACGACGGTGCTGGCGATGGATCCGACATTTCGGCCGGATGTGGTAGCGATGCTGGCAGCGTCAGCGGCATTGATGCTGTCGGGGACGCCGTTTGATGGGCCGATTGCGGGGCTGAGAATTGGACGGATTAATGGGGAGTTTAAGGCGTTCTTAAGTCCGGAAGAGCGCGAGCAGAGTACATTGGATCTGGTGGTGGCCTGTAAAGATGGGAAGGTCGTGATGGTCGAGGCGGGGGCGGACGAAGTACCAGAGGCGATGATCGTCGAGGCGATGTATTGGGCGGTGAAAAATGTGCAGCCGCTACTTGATATGCAGAGAGAGCTGGTGGAGCTGGTGAAGCCAGTGATGCAAGAATATGAACTGGTGCTGCCGGATGTGGATATACAGAGAGTGGTGGATGGTTGGTGCGCGCAGAGGTTTGGTGGGAAGATTCGCGGAAATGTGATTGAGCGACAGGAAATTATCGCGGATTTGCGGGCAGAGATGCACAATGAGTTTGCGCCACAACTGGGGAAGGGTGAGACCGAAGAAGAGAAAATTGAGAATTATACCGAACAGATGCAGCCGGAATACGATCAGGCGTTTGACCTTGCAGTGCATAAGGAAGTGCGGCGGGGGATTGTGGAAGATGGGGTGCGGCCGGATGGGCGGAAGTTGGATGAAGTGCGACCGCTGTCGTCGCAGGTGGGGATTTTGCCACGAGTGCACGGGTCGGCGCTGTTTACGAGAGGGTTGACGCAGGCGATGAATATCGTGACGTTGGCGCCGTTATCGTTTGCGCAAGTGGTGGACACGATGGAGGTGACGGACGGGAAACGGCGTTATATGCATCATTATAATGCCCCGAGCTATACGGTGGGGGAGGTGGGAAGAATTGGTTCGCCAGGACGACGGGAAATTGGGCATGGGTATTTGGCAGAAAGAGCATTGATGCCGGTGCTGCCGAGTGAAGAGGATTTTCCCTATGCGATTCGGAGCGTGACGGAGATTATGTCACAGAATGGTTCAACTTCGATGGCGGCAACATGTTCGAGCTGTATGGCGTTGATGGATGCAGGGGTGCCAATTAAGCGTCCAGTGAGCGGCGTGGCGATGGGCCTAATGATGGATGGTGAGACGCCGTATGTGTTGACAGACTTGATGGATGCAGAGGACTTTGCGGGCGACATGGATTTCAAAGTGACGGGGACGACTGAGGGGGTGACGGCGCTGCAGATGGATATGAAAGTGCATGGGTTGCCGGTGGAGATTCTGGAAAAAGCGATCGAACAGTCGCACGAGGGGCGGATGTTTATCCTGAGACATATGCTGGAAGTGATCCCGGAGCCGAGGAAGGAAATTTCGCCGTATGCACCGAGAATTGAGAAATTGATGGTAAATCCGGAGAAGATTGGCGCGATTATTGGTAAAGGTGGGGAGATGATTAACAAGATCACATCGGAGACGGGGGCGATGGTGGACATTGAGGATTCGGGGCTGGTGACGGTATCTGGAAATGACATGGAAAGCATCCAGAAGGCAGTGGACTGGATTCGGGGGCTGGTCGAAGAACCGGAAGTGGGGAAGACTTATACTGGGACGGTGGTGACGATTAAAGATTTTGGAGCGTTTGTGACGATTTTGCCAGGGATTGATGGAATGTTACATGTGTCACAGATTAGTGATAAGAGAATTGTGAATGTGGGTGATGTGCTGAAGGTGGGGCAGAAAGTGAAAGTGAAACTGACGGCGATTGACGATCGGGGGAGGCTTAGTTTGACGATGAGAGGGATCGAACAATAGAAAAATGCCGCCCTGAAGGGCGGCAGACATGATTAGCGGGGTTTCTTGCGGCAGCGGGTTTGGGCTACGCTATGGACGAGATCGGTGAGGAAGCGAGTGAGACCACTATCGTCGTTGTTGTAAGAAGTGTATTTGCGAACAGCATCGAAAGTGATCAGGCCGTTTTTGTGGAGGCTGGGTGTATAATTCCATTCGACTTCGTCCAGGAATGAACTGAGTAGCTGAGCAGTTTCCCAGATCCAGAAGCGCTGAGGCACATTGTCAAAGAGGGCCAAAGCGAGTATGTCGAAGTCTTCGAAATAATGCTCGGAATTATACTCTGCCGGGACAAGGTCGTACTCGATGATATCCTGGTCGATGGTGAAAAGGACGCTGGTACGCGTGCGATTGTAACTGGGCTGATCGTTAAACAACGGAGTGAGGCGGTCGAAGGCGTCGGTTAAAATATCCTGATAGATTCTGGGGAGCGGATCCTCAGCCTGACGGCACCACACTTTCACATCGATCAGATCATGAAGACTGAAACCGAAACTGTCGCTATGAGGACGAGCCAGGACAAGATCCTGGGGCACAGATATCTCGATGCGGTTAGCAGTTGAGTTAAAGACATATTTGTACCCGCGGGCTTTGAGGTTGCGAATGACAAGGTACCAGTAGATGTAGAGCCGGTCGAGCGGAGGGCGTTCCTCGGAGCAACGTGGCGTCTTGGTCTGAATGTGGTAGCGTCTACGCAAGGTTTCTGGCCTATCGTGATCAAGTCGCTGGTAGATGCAGCCGTCGAGTTGATTGGCGCCAGCCACGGTTAAGGGAAAGGCGCTACGTACTGAATCGGGATCGTCGATTGCAGTGAGCTCGGCTACGACGGCGTCAGGATCGGTAGGTGTCGGACGGCGATAATAATGTAATGTCTCACCGTAATCACGCAAAATAGCCTCTGCAGAGGCGAAGCGTGAACAACCGATCTCTTCGACGGGTGTCAGTTTGGCGTCCTGGGGTAAATCCCCGTAGGTTGCTTCCTGGAATGCCCGCCAGTTGGTGCCATCAATGGCGTAGGTGGACGAGAGTCCAAGATACAGAAATCGATTCATATAATTTTCCTCCTTTTGATGAATCTAAAGTGGCTGCCTTATAATGAATCTTTGGCTAGCGTAGAGAAAATTTAAGGAGATAAATCTGCTGTAAGCTAGTCAAAGGGGGAGGAAAATATGATAGCTAATCATATTAAAGGGCGTGAAACAAAAGTCTCACGTGGGCATTTTAGCATTTTGTGTGGGAAAAGTCAATGGGAATTAGGGAGGAGTTCTGACTTGACAAGTATGTCGATCTGTGCTAATATAAAGCTAGGCCTCGAACTAAAAGTTAGGTTTTTGAGGTGTAACTTAAAATCGCAAATACAGTACAAAAAGGAGGAAAATGTATGGCGATGCAGGAATTCAGAGTACCGACAAGCTACAAAGTGGATGTCGATACGGTAGACCGGAGCATTGAAGGAGCTTCAATTGTCGCGTCAGGGACACGACAGATGTTGTTTAAGTTGAGTCACAGAGTGGAGCCTCGGCTAACCTTCAGGACATCGACGCGGTGGTGGACGAACAAACAGGGAGGGTTATATTGCCCGTTGACGCCAGTGTGGATCAGGTCAAGCTTTTTGAAAGGGTATAATAGTTGGGTAAGAATACTGGTGGGGCGGTATTTGACCGAGGACGATGTCCCGATGTTTGAGGTGGCAACGACGGATGAACTATTAACCCCAAACCGCCTAGTAAACTGGACGGCTGACTTCGACGTGTACGTGAGGTATAACTGGGTGATGAAGGATTTCTTGTGTTCACCGGAAGCGTACATGAACTGGGAGTGTCCGGGAGCGAAGTACTGGGAGCAGAGAGCGAATGCGGAGATATTGAGCGAGATCCGATGGGGGATTATGCATTCGATCGTGGATATAGACGAGATTGCGGTAGATAAGGCCGAGCTCCTGGAAGAATATATGCGTCGAAGACTGGCGTGCGAGGGTGAGTTGGACCTGTCACATAAGCGCAAGGATGCGGCGATTCTGTATCTGAAGGATAGGATGACTGTATAGCGAGAAACCCCGGCTGGAAGTGGCCGGGGATTTTGTTTGGCAATTTGGGAAAAATGTGTATAATATAAGATATATGGCAAAACGGAGGTCAACGTCGAAGAAAACGACGAAGAAGGGCGGCGCACGGAGCGCGAAAAGTGCGAAGGCGCGAGCGAAAGAAGTGACACCGGAGCATGAGTTGCCGGGGGGATTTTGGCGGCAAATTATGGCGGTGTTGATGTTGGTGCTGGCGGTGATTTTGATCTTTGCGTGGCTGGGGGATGGAGGACCGGTGCTGAATGCGGCGACGGATGGGCTGATGTGGCTGATCGGGTATGCGGAGTATGCGATACCGGTGTTGTTGGTGTGGCTGGCGGTGAAGATTTTTCGGAGTGATGATAATAGATTGCCAATGGTGATGTGGGTAGCGTCGTTCTTGATGGTGTTTTGGGTAGCGGGGATAGCTGGAGTGCCGACGATTGGTAAACCGGAGCAGACGGGGGGGATTGTGGGGGAGTGGCTAAACGGAATGGTGACGCAATTGGTAAATGGGGGAGTGGCGATATTTATATATATAGTACTGATGTTCGTGACGGGGGCGTTTATTTTGCAAGTGAATCCGGTGACGGTGTTTCGGGCGATTGGGGGGATTTTCCGGACGAAAGAGAAGGTGGATACAGGAGAAGCGAAAGCGGGGCGGCATGCGAAGAAGGGCGGCAAGAAGGGTGAAGATGGTGATCTAGAGATTAAGGTCAATTCTGGTGTGGCGATGGATGAGGAGGAACCATTGGCAAAGGCGCCGACCTTGGCGGGGATGAAGCCGTTGAAAGGAAAACTGGGTAAGGCAGAAAAGGTGAATGAGGCGAAGACTCCGGAGCCGGAGCGGGCTTTGATTGCGATGAGTGATCCGAATTGGAAAATGCCGGGTATTGGGCTGCTGGAGAAAAAACAGTCACCGGCGAACCCGGGGGATATTCAGCAAAATGCGCAGACGATTAAGACGACGTTGGGTGATTTTGGGATTGAAGTGGAGATGGAAGGTGCGAATGTCGGTCCGAGAGTGACACAGTATACGATGCGGCCGCCGCAGGGGGTGAATTTGTCGAAGATTGTGGCGAGGGACAAGGAGTTGGCGTTAAACCTGGCGGTGGATAAGATTAGGATTGAGGCGCCGATTCCGGGGACACGGTCGGTGGGAGTAGAACTGCCGAATATGCGGGCGGCGGATGTGCGACTAAGGAGCGTGCTCGAGAGTCCGGAGTGGAAGAAGGCACAGGATCCGTTGACGTTTGCGGTGGGGAAAGATATTTCTGGGAAGGCGGTGACGGCGAATCTTGCGAAGATGCCACATCTTTTGATCGCAGGTACGACTGGTTCGGGTAAGTCGGTGATGACGAATACGCTGATTTCTAGCTTGTTATATAGGAATTCTCCGAGTGATATGAAATTGATTATCGTGGATCCGAAGCAGGTGGAAATGGCGCAGTATGACGGGATTCCTCATCTTTTGACGCCGATTATCACGCAAGTGGAAAAGGCGTTGTCTGCGCTGAGGTGGGCGGTGAACGAGATGGAGAAACGCTATACGATCATGGCGGAAGAGCGGGTGAAGAATATTGATGATTATAATGCGAAGATGGCGAAGAAAGCGACGGAGGCGGCTAAGGGTGGAGAGATAGCGGAGGAAACTGGCGGGAAGATGCCGTTTATTGTGATTTTGATTGATGAGATGGCGGACCTGATGATGATGGCAGGGAAGGATCTGGAAATGCCGATTGTAAGGATCGCACAGAAAGGCCGTGCGGCGGGGATTCATCTGGTGCTGGCGACACAGAGGCCGGAGGTGAAAGTGATTACGGGTCTAATTAAGGCGAATATTCCGGGGAGGATTGCGTTTGCGGTGGGAAGTCAGATTGACTCGCGGGTGATGCTGGATATGACGGGGGCGGAGAAGCTGTTGGGTAAAGGTGATATGCTGATGCTGACGACAGAAATGATGGGGAAGCCGCGGAGGATTCAGGGGGCTTGGGCGAGTGATGAGGATGTGGCGAAGGTAACGGATTTCTTGAGAGCGCAGAGAGCACCAGAATATAACAATGAAGTGGTGGCGCAGCAAGTGCAAATTAAGGGAGTGAGTATGGGGGGTGACGGGGGGATTGACCTGAGTGGGAGGTTTAAGGCGAATGATCCGATTGTGCGGAAGGCGATTGAGATTACGTTGAAGAATGGGAAATTTTCGACGGCGAGTCTACAGACGTGGCTGGGGAAAGGACATGGGTTTGTGTCGGGGTTGGCGATTTGGTTGGAAGATATAGGGGTGATTGGGCCGGCGAATGGACATAAGCCGAGGGATGTGTTGATTAGCTCGATGGAGGAGTTTGATCAGCTGGCTGGGGGAGGGGATTAGGTTTTGGTGTGAACAATCCAGTGTGTATTAACTAGGCTTTCTCCGGACGCGTCGTCAGGCCTTGATGCTTCGTGTCTAGTTCCTCTCTTCTTCGATCGGGGTGGCGCTCTCAAAATCGAATCCCTCGCTATGCTCGGGCCGTGATT
>CANBER010000019.1 GCA_947367795.1 uncultured Candidatus Saccharibacteria bacterium | reverse complement strand
CGCCCCAACGAGAGTCCAGGCCGAGCGACGGGTTGACGCCAGACGTATAGAAGTGGAGGTAGTACGCGGTAGCAGAAGTAACAGAGGTAAACGCCACAGACAACGAAGACCAGTCGTAACCATCGAAGCCGAAGCCCCTCAGAGAACCGTAGCCCAGATGAACGTATCCACTACGGACGAAGGATAGAGGGAATTTTGAGACAAACTGGAGGAGAAATAGTAGTATAAAATCTTTATACATTACGCTAATTGGGGCGTGAAAAGGTTGAATTTGTATAATAAATTTGTACTCTCGCTAGAGTTTACCTCTATAAACTAGAATACATTATACTTATGGTTGCTAATTTTGAAATTTTTTTGTTACACTGCGGGAAATAAAATTTAATTGCGAGGAATAACGTGAGAAAAACAACGATTTTGCTAGCGGCTATGAGCTTGGCGGTAAACAATTTGGGAATGGTGTCCTATGCGGGGGCACTGGATACGGGAAGTGAATTGCCCCTATATGAAAGAATAATAACAGAGGGGCAAAATATGGTGGTGGGGCATGAAGATGTTTGGATCCCGGAAGATACAGTTTCGGAGTATTTACTAATAAGCCCGATTCGGATGTTGCCGAAGTACCATGGAAGCGATTCGGTGAGGTTTGAGATTAAACTTGATGAAGGTTGGCAAGTTCGGAGAATTTTGATAGCGCAGAGAGATTACGAGAAAGGCTATACCGAGGAGGAGGCTGATCTCGCGGCGCGAGATTTGGGACTGGACGTAGACTATACGTGGGCTAAAGTCTTACAAGATATAACGTATGATAATACTATTATGAATAAAGGTTTGGGGGTCACGGCGGGCACGTTGGTAGACAATTTGCCTAATCAGCTGTATTATGCTTTGCAAGTGAGTCATAGGGTGACACATGATGATGGTTCGGTAACGTGGGAGGATAATTGGTGGATTAGAGGGAAGCTAGATTATCGGACTTGCGCGCACTCTAAGAAATTTAACGTGCAGACGACGTATTGTAGTAGGGCTATGCTGGAGGATGGAAAATATATGTTTGTGCCATACTCCTCTTCCACAAATAAACCGATAGTTTCGCCTGGGGATGAGGAGATAGAGAGTTGGGACGATGAGTGGTTGAGGGTGCAGACTGAGCGTTTGGATAAAGCGCAAGATGCGGTCAATGTTCTAAATTATAATCTTCGACAAGCGGTGCGGATTATGGATACGAATGAGAAAGTTTTGGCTGGATTGGAGGTGACTTTGCCGAAGGGTGGGGGATCAGAGGCGCAAATGAGGCAGGTAGAGAATTTGAAGCAAATGTTGATGGAATTGCGAGAATACTATGCGTCTCTGGGGAGCGATGGTGATAATCAGGCGATGCTTGAGCTATTGCAGGGGCAAAAACGGGAATTGGAGGCAAAATTGCAGGAGATGACGAGTAAGCTGACCATGTTAGAGGAAAGGGAAGTAAAGTTGCGGGATGAAAATGGAACATTGCGGCAGAAAAATGAGGAGTGTCAGCAAGAAGTTGAGACTCTAAAAACTGAGATTGAGACGTTGAAAGCGGAAATAGAGAGACTAAGAGGCGAGAATGGGGATTTGCTGTCTCAAGGCAGAAAGAATGAGGAGATGATTGTGGAACTACGGCGAGAGAATGGTGACTTGCAAGAGAGAATTCGCCTTTTGGAGCGGGAGAAAGATGATGCTTTGCTCGAAAAAGATCAATTAAAACAAGAAAATGTGGATTTAGTGAATAAGAGTGTGGAATTAAATCAATTGAACACGAAAATTGTCGCCGAGAATGAAAAATTGAATGAGGAGAATATAAAATTAAGAGCTCAGATTGCGGCTATTGAAGCAGACAACAATAGGGAGCACGATAGTGATAGTAGTATCGGAGCTGAGCAAAATAGCCAGAAGAACACGGAAGTGAATGTAAATGTGAACAATACAGGCAATAAAAGTGAACGCGGTTCTAAAAATGAGGAGAAAAATATCGCGACTAGTTCAAATGACTTGAACGGAATTAAATCTAACGATGTAACATTGGAAGAACGCTCGGGACGGGAAAATAGCAATCAGAAGAGTGAAGTGCCAGAGAAATCTAGCAATCAAGAAGTAGAAGTGCCAAATTTAGGGAAAGACGATCAAAAAGGGGCGTTTTGGTGGTTGATACCAGTGGTGGCCTTGGCAGGTATGATGGGCGCGGGTGTTGAGATTTTGTGGCGAAAAAGGGGAAAGTGAGCTATAGCGATAGTTTTTATGCTATAATGGGGGTATGCAAGAGGAAATTTGGAGTCGAGAGGGCTGGTATGCGTTGGTGGCATTTGCATTAGGATTCTTGGTGGCGCAGACTTGGAAGTTGATTTCGGGCCTGATCAGGGGTCGCAGTACGAAGGAGATAGTAAATTTAAAGACAGCGATTGGTTATTTCTCTCGATCGGGTGGGATGCCCTCTGGGCATACAGCGAGCTTTACGGCAGCTAGTATATATATAGGATATTTGTATGGCTTTGGTTCAGGAATTTTTGCTTTGGCAGCGTGTGTGTGGTTAGTGGTTGTATATGATGCGATCCATGTACGTTATGCGGTAGGAGAACAGGGAAAAGCTCTAAATAAACTGTTAAGGGAAGCAAAACAGCCGGAGCTGCCGGTTGTAGAAGGGCATACAATGTCGCAAGTAGTGGTGGGGGCTCTAATTGGCGCAATAATTGGGGTGAGTATGGGAGTTTTGATGCTCAGTTGAGCTGATTTGGTATGAAAAACAGGAAAAACTGAAAAAAGTCTAGAAAAATGTGAAAAAACTCTTGACATAGATATAAGAGTGCGATAAGATAGGGATAGCCTGTGAGCTAAAGGGGTGCACAATTATTTGAGTGTTCTTTTGCTTCTAGGTAGAGTTTTAACAATTTAGTTGTGCAATTATGGTTTGCAGAGTTATCGCCGGAGTCATCTGGCGGAGATTTGCAGACTTATCATCGTCAGTCTTTTATTTGAGTAGAATATGTTCAAATGATTCAGTCTTTTTCGGAAGACACTTTAATGGAGAGTTTGATCCTGGCTCAGGATGAATGCTGGCGGCGTGCCTAATACATGCAAGTCGAGCGGTAGCAGGGCTTCACCGTGTTTTCGAGGCTTCGGGCTGTTGAGCGGAAGTTTCAATCGAAGACACAGTGAAGCTGCTGACGAGCGGCGGACGGCTGAGTAACGCGTGGGAACATACCCCAAACTGAGGGATAACTAGTCGAAAGATTAGCTAATACCGCATGTGATCTTCGGATTAAAGCTTTCGGGCGGTTTGGGAATGGCCTGCGTACGATTAGATAGTTGGTGAGGTAAAGGCTCACCAAGTCGACGATCGTTAGATGGTTTGAGAGGATGATCATCCAGACTGGGACTGAGACACGGCCCAGACTCCTACGGGAGGCAGCAGTAGGGAATCTTTCACAATGGGCGAAAGCCTGATGGAGCAACGCCGCGTGCAGGATGAAGGCCTTCGGGTTGTAAACTGCTTTTATAAGCGAGAAATATGATGGTAACTTATGAATAAGGATCGGCTAACTACGTGCCAGCAGCCGCGGTCATACGTAGGATCCGAGCATTATCCGGAGTGACTGGGTGTAAAGAGTTGCGTAGGTGGCATAATAAGTAGCTAGTGAAATCTGGTGGCTCAACCATTCAGACTATTAGCTAAACTGTTAAGCTCGAGACCGTTAGGGGTAACTGGAATTTCTAGTGTAGGAGTGAAATCCGTAGATATTAGAAGGAACACCGATAGCGTAGGCAGGTTACTGGGACGGTTCTGACACTAAGGCACGAAAGCGTAGGGAGCAAACGGGATTAGATACCCCGGTAGTCTACGCCGTAAACGATGGATACTAGCAGTTTTGGGTATCGACCCCCAGAGTTGCGAAGCTAACGCGTTAAGTATCCCACCTGTGTAGTACGATCGCAAGATTAAAACATAAAGGAATTGACGGGGACCCGCACAAGCGGTGGAGCGTGATCTTTAATTCGTCGGTAAACGATAAACCTTACCAAGGCTTGACATCCGAGGAAGGCTCTCGAAAGAGAACTGTGCCTTCGGGAACCTCGAGACAGGTGATGCATGGCCGTCGTCAGCTCGTGTCGTGAGATGTTTGGTTAAGTCCATCAACGAGCGCAACCCTTGCTATTAGTTGGATATTTCTAGTGGGACTGCCCCGGTAACGGGGAGGAAGGAGGGGATGATGTCAGGTCAGTATTTCCCTTACGCCTTGGGCTAGAATCGCGCTACAATGGCCGGTACAATGCGAAGCGAAGCAGTGATGTGAAGCAAATCGCACCAAAGCCGGTCCCAGTTCGGATAAGAGGCTGAAACTCGCCTCTTTGAAGTCGGAATCGCTAGTAATCGCAGATCAGCATGTTGCGGTGAATACGTTCCCGGGTCTTGTACACACCGCCCGTCAAACCATGAGAGTCACCAACACCCGAAGTTCGCTTTGGCGGCCTAAGGTGGGGGAGATGATTGGGGTTAAGTCGTAACAAGGCATCGGTACGAGAACGTGTCGATGGATTACCTCCTTTCTTGAGAAGGATTTGATGCGGATATAAACGAGTTGAGCCGAAAGGTGATATGAAGTGAGTATCTAGCTAGGTTGATCATGGTTTTGTCAGTAAGCTTGTGACAAAACATTGCCCGTAAGGGTCATGAAAATAAGCTTTGACTTTCGATGAATTGCACAACTAAGTTGTTAAATAAGAAACGGCCTTTAGGGGCCGTTTTGTGGTATAATGGTAAGAGATAGAAATATGGTTCTTTGGAGTTGTGAAAGGTGGTATAGCTATGAGAAAGCAGAAACTTGATACCGGTGAAAAAAGTAACGCAAGGATACGACGGGGTGGAACGAAGACAACGCGGACTAGGAGTGTGAAAGATCCTACTTATGGTTTAACGGCGGAGGAATGTGCGAAAGTGGATGCTTTTGTGCGCGAGTTGTTTGGAGTGAAGCCTGAGCAAGGAACAGAGTCTGGGGGATCAGAAGCTCCAGATGGCACCAATGGTCTTGAGGCGGGGGCTGTGCCTGAAGGCGTTAACGATCTTGAAACGAAAACCACGGTTGAAGTCGTCGATGATCTTGAAGTGACGACCGCGGACGAAGCTAATGTAGTGCAGGTAGTGGTGAATGTGGTAGGTTCACGTGAAGCGGCGATTGAGACGCTGCAGGGGATTTGTGAAGAAAGAGCACGGTATAAATTTTAGCAGAAACTAACTTTCAGACAGATTTGACAAAATAAAGTCATTTTGGGCTTCACGGGCGTGGAGCCATTTTGGTGGGAAAATTAGAATTGAAGTGTGGCGGAAGAAAAGTGCTATAATGAAAATGATGGAAATGGAGAGCGATACGAGAAATTTACAGGATGAATATAAGGGTCTCTCGAATGCCCAGGTTTATCAGGAACTAGCCAGAAAACGTACGGCTCTCGAAGTTGCGATTGAGAACGTGGAGCATGATTTTAATGTGGGGACGATTGTGCGGAGTGCGAATAATTTTAATGCGGCGAAAGTGCACATTATTGGGCGTAGGAAATATAATCGACGTGGTGCGATGTGTACGGATAAATATCTTGAGGTTGTATATTGGCCGGAGGTGGAGGATTTTATTAAAGATCAGAGAACACGGGGCAGGGAGTTGGTAGCGATTGAGAATCATACGGAAAGAGCTCAGGGGTTGGCTCAGAAAAAGTTTAAGAGGGAGACAACTTTGGTATTTGGCAGTGAAGGGGCGGGTTTGACGGAAGGATTGATTAATGAAGCTGATGATGTGAGAGAAATTGAGAGTTTGGGCTCAACGCGTTCGGTAAACGTAGGGGTAGCGGCGGGGATTGCGATGTATGAATGGGCGAGACAATGTGTCTTAGGGAAGGGGTAAAAGATGGTAAAACATAAGAAAAATAAGACGAAAAGGAAGAATAATCAAGTTCAGTTGACAGTGTCCGAAAAACCGGCAGAAATTGACGTGACGGAGAGATATTTCAAGGAGAAGAAGGTAAAAAAGGATAAAGAGCCGAAAAAACGTAAGAAACAGGTGGATCGTGGCGATAAAATGCGCCAGAAGGCTTCTAAAAGGCCGTTTAAGGAGGGGGTAAACAGAAAGTGCGGTGGTAATAAGGTAAATACAAAAACACAAGCGAAACGGCCCGCTAAGGCCCCTAGAGAGCCAAATGGGTGGGAGATTGAACGTTTGACGGTGGCGGATCCAGTGGAGGCGGATTGGTCGGAGCTGGAGCGCGAAAATCCGGAAGAAATAGAGTTAGAGACGATGACTAAAGCGCCGACGGCGCTTGAGATCAGCCAAGTTGACCTTGAAGAGGGACGGCGAGAAATGGTAGTACCGGCCAAGGACCTGAAACGCGCTCCACAGGGGGATTTTGTGGGAGGAATTGGGGTGAATCCGCCGAAGAAGTCTTTTGCGAGGTGGTTGAGAGAGATTAACGTAAAATGGCCATGGTTGAAAATTGTGTTAGTATTGTTTTTGGCGAGTGGTATGGTGTTGGGGGTGGAGGAACTGATTCGGGGGAGCTTGCGGCAGCCTGTTCAGATACAAACAGAGGTGGAAATGGAGGGCGATGAGGTCGTAGCTGAGACTGCGAACGGGAATGAGCCCAAGGACGAGGCGGCAATGCAAGATCCTGCGGATGAAGCTAACGATGTAGCGTCGGAGCCAGAGGTAGAAAAGTCAGCACAAGCACCGAGACAAGTCGATACAGTGGGGAAGAAGTTAGTGGCATTAACGTTTGACGATGGGCCCTCTAAGGCGACCACAGGGAGATTGTTGGATATTTTGGCGGAGAAGCAAGTCAAAGCGACGTTTTTTGTGTTGGGAAATATGGCTCAGAGATCTCCAGAACTATTGAAGCGTCAGATGGCTGAGGGGCACGAAATCGGTAGCCACACAATGACGCACCGGAATTTGGCAAAATCGGGGGTGGGGGAGATTCAGGCTGAGGCGGAGCAGATGAAAGTCCTGTTTCAGGAACAGTTGGGCAAGAAAGTGGATTTGGTACGGCCGCCGTATGGCTCAATTAATGATACGGTAAGGGCTCAGGCGGAGACGCCGTTGATTTTGTGGACCGTGGATACGGAGGATTGGAAAAACAAGAATCCAGAGACGATTTTGGCGCGAGTGAAGGCGGGGGCGTTTGATGGCACGGTGATTTTGATGCACGATATTTATTCGACGACGGTGGACGCGGTAGGACCGGTGATTGATTTCTTGCGCGCGGAAGGGTATGAATTTTTGACGATCTCGGAAATGGCGGCAGCTCGGGGTGTACAGATGGAGAAAGGGTGGTCGTATGGGAGTTTTAGGCCTTGATTTTTGCAGGGAAGTGGGATAGAATAGATGGTATTGGGGATATAGCTCAGCTGGTTAGAGCGCGTCACTGATAATGACGAGGTCTGTGGTTCAAGTCCACATATCCCCACCAGATTTCGTGTTAGAATTGGCTCTTTTTGTTTTTCGACGCTTCACTCATCGATGAAGATGCGTTTCAACGTCTCAATTCTGAAAATAGCTCAATTCTAGCTACGAAATCGGCTGGTGTTGATATGGGGTAGTAGCTCAGTTGTTTAGAGCACCGCCTTTGCAAGGCGGGGGTCCAGGGTTAGAGTCCCTGCTACTCCACCAAGATAGATTGATATAAAAAAGTCGTGAAGTCTGATTGGCGGAGCGACTTTTTTGATGACTCGAAGTGATAAAGGGGGGATTTAGCTTGACTTTTTAGATGAGGTGTGATATAATGAAGGGATAGACGTGTTTTTTGACGCGCTAGAAACTTAATGGTGTTTTCATGTTGGAGAAATAGAAAAGGAGGCAAAACATGAGAATGAATGTTACAGACACAGATGTATGGATGGAGTACGGCATGAGGCCTGCGGAGGAAAAGCTATTCTATAATCTGAATCGGTTGGAAGAGTGGGGTGTGAATCTCAAGATTCCGAAGGAATTGCCCGCGACTGAAAGAATGCAGCCGGTATGGCCAAGTCGTTGTCTGGATGATCGCGAGATTGCCCTGTTGGTCTATGGCTTATCGGTGTGGAAGAAGGCGCAACTGTCCGCGATTTGGCTGCAATTTGGGTATTTTGACCCGGGAGCAAGTGATTTTTATCTGATTGAGGATAAGGATCAGGTTGATTCGGAGATTGCTGAAATGCTGGATGACGTGGGTCAGCCGGCGGTTTTGGTAAGATTGCAGTACAGAGGTCAGGTGCCGGATCGCACGATTTGTAAGGGCAGATATTCACCGTGGTGTCATGCGGAAGAGCACGGTGGAAGATATAGCTCGGGGATTTGGATTCTGCCGATGGCGCCTGAGCTGGAACCGATGCGGAGCGAGGCGGTTCTTCAGATGGAGGCAGCGAGTCGCTTGGGAGTGGAAGCTGAGCTCGACTTTCTGGGGGCGATGCGGAGTTTATTCTCACATCCGGTGCAGCTGAAGCCGCACAATTTCTTCCAGGAACGGGCTGAAATCCGTGAGTCTTTGCATGAGCTGATTGAACATGACCCTTCGATTAGCCATCGTTTGAAGATGGGCCCGGGTACGATTGAACTGACAATACCGTCGGAACGAGCGGGGAAGAAGTTTGATTGTGTGCTGGTGTTGGAGTATGCCTCGGGGGCGGTGAATGTGCTGAAGAAGTTGATCGGACAGTTTGAGCGGTGGGGCGTGGAAGCGACTTACGTGAATAACCGGAGATTGGCAGATATTGAGCCAGGAAAAACGGGGAGCTTCTACAATACCGAGCATAATCTTGCGGTGCGCTGGTATGCGTTGCCGGTGAAAATCGTGTGCTCGATACGGTCGTTTGAAGAGGCGGCTTGGATTCCGAAGCCGGAACAGACGGAAAGTGTTGTGGAGGCAAGGTATGTAAGATAGGCTCTGACTGTATAGGTTTAATGTCTGTGAAGAACCTTAGAAAAAGACTCGGTGAACCCGGGTCTTTTTACATAAGAATAGGTCTTACTTTGAGCAACCTCGCAGGTATTTGTTCAAAGTACCCCTATTTTATATCACGGGGCGCATAAAGTCAAGTGAATTTTCCACATGATGGGGAAAAGTGCAAGAGGGAATGTTCGGGTGCGAATGCAGTGTGAGATGTGGCAGATGACGGTGTTTGTTCGGGTGAAATATTTTGTCAAAACAGGAATTTTGTGGAATGCAAGGAGGGAATTTTGAAGAAAATAACAGGGGTTATCATAAATTATAACATAAATTTAGCAAAAACGTATTGACAAAACGGAAGCAGTATGCTACAATGGTAGTAACATCCGGAAATCGTGATGTGTCGGTGATGATTTTGTCGGCCAAAATGATTTCGAAAAGGGTGGTGATAGTAAGTAATTGGTGGGCAGAAAACAAGGAGAAATTATGTCAGGAACGAAGGCTGGTGGCCTGAAAGCTGCCGCAACAAACCGTGAAAAATACGGCAAAGAGTTTTATTCGCAAATTGGTCGCAAGGGTGGCCAGAATGGCCACACTGGCGGCTTTGCGGCGAACCCGGCTTTGGCACGGATTGCTGGAGCGAAGGGTGGTCGGATTTCACGTCGTGGTCCGGCGAAAAAAGCGGCTTAAGTTGATAAAATTAAGCATAGAAACCGACTGGCGAGGGCTGGTCGGTTTTGTGATCTGAGTGGTTGGCGGTAGTTGGCCGGATTTAGAGGTGTGAATTGTGATATAATGGCGCCATGGAGGAGGCGAACAAAATTCTTGCACGGGTGCGGCAGGATTATCCAAAATTGCGGTTTGTGGTGGGTAAAAAATTTGCTTTTCGAAGCCCGCGAACAATTTTTGTGGTGGATCCGGATGGGTCGGAGACTTGGGGGTTGGAATTGTTACATGAGCTGGGTCATGCGCGGCTTGAACACAGAAATTATCAGACGGATGTGGAGCGGCTAAAAATGGAGCGTGAGGCCTGGGAGGAGGCTAGGGGGTTGGCTGATGAGTATGGCGTGTGTTATAATGAAGAGTTTGTTGAAGCGGAGCTAGATAGCTATCGGGAGTGGCTGCATCAGAGATCAAAGTGCAAGCAATGTGGGCTGACACGCTATCAGACGGTAGATGGAGAATATCATTGTCCACAGTGTGAAATAGGGGTGGGACGGTTTGGGATTTAACGAAAAAGGAGGGATGAGTTGGTGTCTAAGCTAGAAAAAGCTAATGTCGGAAAAACTTGGGGAGGGGCTAGACAGGGCGGAGGCGGTTTGGTATAATGGGAGGTAGATTTCGGATTCGTTCATGAGCGTCAAGCGCCATGGGCGGGTGGTGGATGGCGAGTCTGCAGGCGTCATATGTAGTTTGGATGTCTTAAAAATGTTGAATAGGGGTGGAATTCAAAGATTGATGGTGGGGTAAATTTATAAGACAGGATAGAACATATATGAGGTGGCTTTGGGGCTGATGAACGGATCCGAAGAAAGGATAATATATTAATTATGGCAAAAGCCAATTTAACAATGGATGAATTGCTGGCGGAAGCGGCGGAAGGCGCTAAGCGGGCAATAGTCGGAGAGACAGTGACGGGTAAAGTCTTGTCGATTCGCAAGCATGAGATCTTGGTGGATCTTGGAGCGCGGGGCGTGGGCGTGGTGCCAAGGCGCGAAGTGTCTTTCGCAAAGAATTTAGAGGTCGGCGATGAGGTTTCGGCTTCAGTGATTGAGGCGGAGATGGGTGATGGGAGCGTGCTCCTGAGTCTGCGCAAGGCCGCCAAAGAAAAGGGCTGGGACGAAATTCAAGGTCGTTTGGATGCGGCTGAAGTGATTGAAGTGACACCGTTTGACGCTAATCGCGGTGGTTTGTTGGCGGAGTACGAAGGAATCCGAGGATTCTTGCCGGTGTCGCAGCTTTCGGCAGAGCATTATCCAAGGGTAGGTTCGGCGGATAAAGATGAAATCTTGCAGCGCCTGAATTCCTTGGTAGGTCAGCCGATGAAGGTGCGAATCTTGGATGCTAACCGTAAGGATAATAAGCTGATCTTTTCTGAGAAAGAGGCAGTGAAGGATGGCTTGGCAGAGCGATTTGCTGAGTTACACGTCGGCGATGTCGTGAAGGGCGTCGTGACGGGCGTGGTGGACTTTGGCGCTTTCGTGAATGTAGACGGCGTAGAAGGTTTGATCCATATCTCTGAGATTTCTTGGGAACGGGTGAATAATCCAGCTGATTATGTGAAGGTGGGGGACACGGTTGAGGCGAAGATTATCGCGATTGATAAGGAACGTTTGTCGCTTTCGATGAAACAGTTGACGGAGGATCCGTGGCTGTCTGAAGTAGAGAACTTGAAGCGTGGCGACGAGATTGAAGGCACGATTACTAGGATTACGCCGTTTGGAGCTTTTGTGCAGATTTCTCCGGCGGTTGAGGCTTTGGTGCATGTTTCGGAGCTGGGGAATGGTAATGATGCTGATCCAGAAAAGGTATTCACTTTGAACGAGAGGAAGAAATTCCGCGTGCTAGATGTGGATAGGGATGGGCGCAAGATTAGCCTAACCATCGCTTAGTTCGGGTTAAAATAGGGTAGTTTGGGCTCTCGGAGTTTCGCTCGTCTTGAGACGCGCTTCAGCTCCTTGATTCCCGAACTACCTCTATTTTATTCCCGAATTAAGTTGTCACTGAGGCGCTGCAACCTCTCAAATTCGAATTGAGCGGGTGCTAGGGGTGCGTCTTAGCCTAAATTTATTGAGTATTGGGGTCGTCGAGGGTTTTGTGGCGGACGCGGGTGGTGCGGGGGATGATGCTGGTTTCGTAGATTACTCGGGAGAGCTCGTCGATGAGGGTATCACGGTCGAGTTTCTTGGGGTTGGTGATGCGGACGAAGGGGAGGCGAGCGCTGCGGAAGAATTTTTCCATGTCTTTGGGGTCACTGCCGGGGGAATGATCTGTTGTGGGGCCATCGTCGAGTTTGACGGCGCAAACTGGACGGAGAGTGCGTTTGTTGCAAAAGACGAAATCGACAGTTTTATTGTCGATGTAGCCGTAAGCTTCGCTGCGGTTTTGGCTGCCGACTTTGTGGTTGAGGAGGGCGGAGAGATTGACCTGAGGGATGATGTAAAAACGCTCACCGAAGATGTCGTTTAAGAGTTGAAAGCAACGTTTTTCGGCGCCGATCATGAGCTGTTTTTTGGGTCGATAATGGAAGCGTTCGAGGTTGGCGCGACGGCGACGTTCGGTGGAAATGCTGATGATAAAAGAAAGCACCAAAAAGCTTAGGGCGGCGATGATAGCAATGCTTACGAAAACTTTATCCATACAAAAACAATCCCTAAGGCTAGGTATGTGTTCATTGTAGCACAGATAGCTGTTTTTGTCAAGATAACTGGGGAGACGTGTCGATAAAGGAGGTGATTGTTAAGAGGATGGTGAGGAAAATAGAGAAAGTTGTAGATTTTGGAAAAAGTGTGATATAATGGGTGGTGTAATCCCCGGTAGCTCAATGGTGGAGCAAGAAGCTGTTAACTTCGAGGTTACTGGTTCGAGTCCAGTCCGGGGAGCCAAAATTTTGCATTAGGATTTCCTATCTTGGCATTTTTTCTCCTTCACTCGTCTTAAGACGCGCTTCAGTCGGAGAAAATACCAATCTAGAAAATTCTAAAAGCAAAATTTGATTGGGGTAAATTGGTTAAGCGCGGAAAGGATGGTGGCTATGAGTACGGAGAGGACTAATGAGACATCCGATGTAGCGGAAAAAGTGATTCGGATCGCAGGTTCGATTACAGTGGATGAGTTGGCGCAGGCGTTGGGACTTTCGGTGACGACGCTGATCGGTGAGCTATTCAAGAATGGAATTGTGGCGACGATTAACCAGCGGCTGGATTTTGAGACGGCAGAAATTATGATCCAGGAATTGGGGCTCAAGGGGGTGAGACTGGAGCGGAAAAATACTGCTGCGAAATTGTCCGAAGAAGGACGGAGAGAACTAAGTAAAGATGCGGTGCCGCGTCCGCCGGTGGTAGCAGTGATGGGGCACGTAGATCACGGGAAGACGACGCTGCTAGATAATTTGTTGAAGAAAAAGACGGTGGAGACTGAGGCGGGTGGGATCACTCAGCATATTTCGGCGTATCAGTTGGAACATGAGGGGCGGAAAATTACTTTTCTAGACACGCCGGGGCATGAGGCGTTTGCGGCGATTCGGCAACACGGAGCGATGCTGACTGATATCGTGGTGATCGTGGTGGCGGCAGATGATGGCGTGAAGCCGCAGACGATTGAGGCGATTAAGTTTGCTCAAGGGGCGAATGCGAAAATCATCGTGGCGATCAATAAGATTGACCGTGAGGGGGCGGATGTGGAACGAACGAAGGCCGGCTTGGCTGAGCATGGGCTAATGCCGGAAGAATGGGGCGGGGAAATTATGATGATACCGGTATCTGCGAAGACAGGTGAGGGGGTAGAGAAACTGGTGGAGGCGATTCTGTTGATTGCGGACGTGGAAGAGTTGAAGGCGGATGTGGAAGTACCGGCGGAGGGGCTAGTGATTGAATCACATATGGAAACTGGTAAGGGTTCAGTGGTGAATCTACTGGTGACTGGCGGTGAACTGAAGGTGGGGGAGTTTGTCGCGGCTGGTGGTGTGTATGGCAAGATTCGGACGATGACGGATTTTCGGGGGAAGCCGAAAGGGAAGGCTGGTCCGTCGACGCCGGTGACGGTGACAGGGTTTAAGGAATTGCCGAACTTTGGTGATAGATTTTTGGAATACCCTGATGAGAAGAGTGCGCGTAGGGCGGCAGTTTTGGCGGCGCAGGCGCAGGCGAATGAAGCGGCTAGTGCGAATGTGACGAGTACAGATTTGCTACGCATGATGAATGTGGAAGATAATTCAAAGGTCTTTAATGTAATTATCAAGGGTGATGTGCTGGGCTCGGTGACAAGCGTGGTGGATAGTTTGAAATTAATTGACACAAAGGGCGAAGTGACGCTCAATGTGGTGGCGACTGGGGTGGGTGATGTGACAGAGAACGATATCTATATGGCGGCTGGAGAAAATACAGTTGTATATGGGTTTAACGTGAATGTACCGACGAATATTGCGAAATTGGCGGCAAGAGATGGGGTGGAAGTGCGGAATTTTCGGGTGATTTATGAATTGTTGGATGATGCGAAGGCTAGCATGGAGAAATTGCTGGGCGAAGAGGTAGTGGAGACGGTAGTAGGTGAGATGAAAGTGATGGGGGTGTTTCGCGTGACGAAAACGGAGCTGATCGCAGGGGGTGAAATGACGAGCGGTAAGCTAGTGCCGGGCGTGAATGTGCGAGTACTGCGAAAGAAGGAGATTTTGGGGGAGGCAGTTGTCGAGAGTGTCCAGAAGGAGAGGATTGAAGCGAAAGAGTTGATCGAAAAGGAAATTGGTGGGTTGGCGATGAAGACGGAAAAGAAGATTCAACTCGAGGTGGGGGACAAATTAGAATTCTTTACGAGGGAAATGAGGCAGCGGAAGTTGGGGGAGTAGTTGACGCAATAAGGGGAGTTTAGTAAACTGAAGATAAGCGAAAATAAGATTGGTTTGTGATGCGACATGATAAGAAAAATTCTACAATGAAGACCATGGTTTTTGATGGGTCGACTGTAGGATTGGTATTGTCAGTTTTTGAAAAAAAAGTCGACGAGGAAGGCTATATTGTGGAGTGTGTAAGTGGGCAGAGAGTGCTTAGTCCGCGGGGGGATGAAGTAAGGATTGAAGATTTTGCGGGGATTACTCCAGGATCGGAAATCATTTTGACGAAAGATTTGCCGTCATTATTACAATATGCCGAGCGTGAGTGTGTAGCGAGGAAATAATGGGATGGTTTCCGAGTAGGAAAAAACCGGATAAGTCGGGCGTAGAGGTCAATACTCAAATCGATACTGATGTCGCGACGTCTTCGTCGCAGAAGAGTGGTACTGGTCTTGTAGGCAAAGTTCTGAATAAGGGCGGTGTGACCCTGATTGATAATAGCGTGCATAATTATTATGCAATGCCGAAAGAACTGAGTGACGAGGAAAAGGAAGAAATGCGGGCGCAATTTTTTGCGGGTGAGCTGCAGTTTGTGGAGAAAGATTCTGTAAAAGAGATAGAGGGCTATGAGGAGTACGAGCAGAATTCTGAAGATGACGCGCAATTGATGGCATATTTTCAAGATAAGATTTCGGACTCGGATATTTTTATCTTGAGGACGGGACTTTATCTTAGGAAATTAGCACAGGAGGGTAAGCATAGGGAGGCTATGCTGATTAAGGAGAGAGCTATTCGGGCGAATTCACGGGCGAAAAACATTATTAATTTGGTATCTGAGGGGTATTTCGAGAGTTATATTCGCCCGATTTTTGAAGCGAGTAAGGATGACATTAAGGAAGCGCAAGAACATTATGAAGAGATCGTGTGTGATTTGCCGGAGATCGTGTTCGTCTACAGTGGAATGGGCGTCGCGGATATTGTGAATAAAGTGAAAAAGAAAATTGATGAGCGTGAACGATATCATGTTGAGGTAAAACGGGTGATGGTAAATGGGATTGGTGAGCAATGCGTGAAAAATATTTTGTGTGCGCAGGAAGAAATTGCTGAGATTTATCCGAATTATGTGCTGGAGTTCCATGAATCGCGTATTGGAAAAATGCGGCGAGCAAGATTGGAAATACGTCTGAATGATTAATAAAAGGTAAAATTTGAAGAGAATCGTCGCGGAAGGGCGGCGATTTTTGACATAAACGGTATTGACATTGTGCTCACGCTTTGAGATAATAGGTTCATATAAGGTCATGTTTATAATAAGGTCGTAAAAAGGAACAAAATACATGAAATTAAACAAAATTACAAAACGAAGCTATGTCGGTTTGGTCGGCTGCCTCGGTGTGATGGGTCTGCTCACCGTGGCGATGCTTTGCCCGATTCATAGTGAGGGTGCGAACGCAGAAGGCAATGAAGCCCGAGCGGATGTGCGAGCTTTCATTCAGCCAGTGATTTCGGTGGCGCTTGATAGCTCGATTGATATGGACATTATTCCGAAGTCAAATGGTGCATTTAATTCAGTGACTCGACAGTTGACCGTGTCGACGAATAACTCTTCGGGTTATAAGATCTTGATGAATGCGGCAGGTGGCAAAAATGCAATGACGGCGACCGATACGACAAATACAAAGACGATTGAGCCGGTGACTGGTCCGGTGACGCAGGCAACGATGCTGGCGAATGCAGCGACGCAGAGTACTTGGGGTTATGCTTTGACTAATGCAGATCAAGCCACTTCTGAAGCGACGACCTATTCAGCAGTTCCAACGACGAGTACTCAGATTAGTGAAACTAGTGAAGAGAATGCGCAAGACAAATACAATTTGACCTTTGGAACGGCAGTAAATACACAGCTTCCGGCAGGTGAGTACGCGAGTTCGGTGGTGATTTCAGTGGTGGCAAATCCGTTGACGATTACGAGTTTGACGCAGCTGGTTTATATGCAAGATATGTCGCATGATATTTGTCAGAATACTGCGCTTGACACGGCAAATTATCAGAATCCGGTGTCTAAACAGTTGATCGATGTACGTGATGGGAAGAAGTATTGGGTGGCGAAATTGGCTGACGGAAATTGCTGGATGACGCAGAATTTGGCTTTGGATATTAAGAACGTGTCGACTGGTCTTAGCGCAACGACGACTGATATTGACGTAGACTGGAATACAACGACTTCGAAGGCTGATCCGGCAAATCCGCCATCCCTTGCAAATTTGAAGCCGAATGATCAGGGGTACTTTGATCAGGCAGCTAAGAACCAGATTTATAATTCGGCAAATCGGATTGCGCCTTCTGTAACTGAAAATGCTGTTCCAGCGAGGGAAACTAGTCCGAGCCAGGTGGCGACGCGTTCATGGAATCTTGGTGAATATATCTTAATTGATCCGACGGATGGTACGCTGTGTACTGCTCCAGGTGGATCAGATCAGTACGACTCGGTGATGGCTGGCGGGAGCCTGAGTGAATGTCGTACGGTTGGTTTCATAGATGTGAAGAATTCTGAAGCGCAGACTTATACCACGACAGATGGTAACACTGTGACAATTCCGGCTGGTGACTGGCGCCCGACGTTCCAAGCGCAGCAGGGAATCTATGATGGAAAGCCTCAGATTGTGGCGGCTAATCTTGAGACGAAGGAATATGATCCGCACTATTTGATCGGGAATTATTATCAGTTCAACACGGCCACTGCCGGTACTGGTGGTACGATCGCCAATAGTAATGCACCTGGATCGATTTGTCCGAAGAATTGGCACTTGCCGATTAGTGGGACGCAGTATAACG
>CANBER010000018.1 GCA_947367795.1 uncultured Candidatus Saccharibacteria bacterium | reverse complement strand
GGACCAATCTACTCATTACTCCTATTTTACAACAAACCCCTTCCCCTTGTTGCTATATCACGCTAGAACCTGCGGGGCAGAGCCCCGAGGTTATGCCTGGAGGGTATATAAACTAATAGGCTAGGCAGCGGATGGGGAAACCAACCCATAAAGCGTTAGGGCCAAACGAGACGCGAACATTACCTGGTGTAATAAATAAATTGTAACCTCCAATATCAGTTGATGAAGGAAAAGTGGCAGTATATGTAGACCATCCATAAGTATTAGCGCCAACATTAGAAGCCGTACCGCGCACTAGGTGCAGATCTCCACTACGGACGAAGAGATTAGGTAGTTCATTTCGAGCAGTCAAGGCTTATGTCTCATAAATGAGAGTTTAAGCGCGGTTTGCGTTTAGCGCCTTGGCTGCTCTATGACTATCCTAGCACAGGGTGGAAAAGATCAGCAAGCATAAGCAATAAGGTTGTGATGATTTATAGGCTAGGCAGCGGATGGGGAAACCATCCCAGCGACCATATGGGCCATATGATGGGTGGACATTATAGATATTAAAGGCGAGATAGTATGCGTTTGCTTGTAAAAATGTAGTGAAATTTTCCGCGGATAAAGTCCAGGAGTACGAATGAACGCCACCTCCTCTAAGGGAATTCGTATTCATCGGCAAATATCCACTACGGACGAAGGATAGAGGAGGTGAGGCTATAGATGTAGTACATCCGAGTTAAATTCCTAGGTCCATAATACGGGTCTGAGTGAGCTTCTTGACGTAAAATTTCATCTTGTCGGGATTGAATTTTTCATGAATATTCCAGCAGTATATGAGTCCGGTGAGGGAATTGATGTAGATATCGTAGCATTTGTCGTTGATGTTGGAACTAACTAGCTGATGGTGAATTTTGCGGAACATTTCGTTGAGGAGCCAGAAATTATGATTAGGTAGGGTGGCATTAAAATAGGATCGATGTTTATAGATGAAGCTGAGCATAACGGTAAAAATGACTTCACGACTAGGCTGGGTAGTGTGAAATGAGCTTAGAAACTCTGAGATAAGTTTGCGTTCGTATTGGCGGAGGGCGTGGTTACTGTTGCGGTAATGTAGATAAAAAGTGGGCGCGGTGAGGTGTGCGAGACGGTAAATATCTAGCGCTCGGAAGTTAATTAAGCGATGTCTAAGTCCGTAATGTAGGGCGTGATGTAATTTGTGTTCACTAGCGGTAAAACGTCTATCTTGTGGATTGCGCGGACCGAGTGAAAGATTTGATTTGGATTTTTGTTTTGATTGGGTAATATGCATAAATTAATTATACTATAAATAACTTATTTTGGAGAAAAATTGTACAAATTAAATTTGTTGTACAGGATTTTAATAAAATTATAAGGGTAGAAACGCATCACGAAAATATTTAGAAATTAGAGTGTATTTGTGGTATAATAGGAGAGAGTCTGAAAGATGATCGCTTGGTTTACCAAGAGGAAAGTCCGGGCAGCATAGGATACAGTAGTCGCTAACGGCGACCGCCCGTGAGGGTAGGGAAAGTACCACAGAAACAATACCGCTAATTTAGCAAGGGTGAAAAGTGTGAGGTAAGAGCTCACGGCATTTTATGGTGACATAAAATGAGGGCAAACCCTACTGGCTGCAAGGAGTGCTATTTTACCTTGATCCGAGGATGCACGCTTACCGCTTGAATCAGAAAGTAATTTTTGATCTAGATAGATGGTCATCGATTGTTTCGAGAGGAACAATTACAGAACCCGGCTTAGTGATGACTCAAAAACCCACTCATTTGAGTGGGTTTTTGGTAGGTGGTTAGGTTAGTTTATTTAACGATGCCTTTTTTCCTGAGGGTGCGTAAGGTGGAAGTTGCAACGTTGACTTTTACCTTTTTGCCGTCAATGATTAAGGTCTTTTTCTGGATATTGGGTTTAAAAACTTTGCGGGTTTTGTGTTGAGAGAACGAAACATTGTGGCCGTACATCTTGCCCTTACCGCTAATTTCGCAGACTGCCATTACTTAGACTCCTTCACGGTATTAACGATTGCTTGAAATGCTTTTGGCTGGTTGACTGCTAGCTCGGCTAACATTTTGCGATCAATAGTAACTCCGTTTTGTTTAAGTCCGGACATGAGCTGGGAATAAGATAAACCTAACTCGCGGGAAGCATTGTTGATGCGAGTAATCCAGAGAGCGCGCAGATCACGCTTGCGGTTGCGGCGATCACGGTAGCTGTAGCGAAGCGACTTAATAACGCCTTGCTTGGCTAGGCGATAGCTGCGAGTGCGATAGTGCTGCATTCCTTTGGCAGCGTTTAAGATCTTCTTGTGTTTGGCCCGTGCGGGTACACCACGTTTGACTCTCATACTAAACTCCTAATGCAGTTTTAACGTTTTTTGCAATTTTGCCCTTAACGAAGGCGGCGGTTTTCATATTGCGCTTGCGGGATTTAGATTTTTTGGCAAGAATATGATTGCCGAAGGCACGTTCGCGAGCTAGTTTACCAGAACCGGTAACTTTGACGCGTTTTGCGGTGCCTTTATGCGTTTTTAACTTTGGCATATAGGTTTCCTTTTGTTTAGTGCATAATGAAGATTATGCGGGTTAATATATGATATGATGTGCGATCAGGGAACCTTGAAAGCAAGGAAACTGCTTAGGTTGTGTTACACCTGATAGATGTGCTATTTCTTGCGGACGTTGATTGATAAGTTACGTCCAGCAAATTGCGGTTTGCCTTCGACAATGATTTCAGTTTCTTTGGAGATACGATCCGTGATTTTGTTGACCATGGTTTGCCCCAGCTCTTTGTGGGCCATTTCGCGGCCTCGGAAGACAACCATGATTTTGACACGATCTCCGTTTTCAAGAAAACTTTTGATCTTGCGAACCTTGATATTAAGGTCATTGTCGCTGATTTTGAGACCAATTTTCATGGTTTTAAGCTCGGATTGTTTTTCGCGGGCTTTTTTGCGATTTTTGGCCTCTTCTTTCATCTTTTGGTATTGATATTTACCCCAATCGATGACTTTGACAACGGGCGGATCGGCGTTAGCTGCGATTTCAACTAAGTCGACACCTTGTTCTCGGGCGATTTTCTGCGCATCACGGCTTGACATAATGCCAAGTTGTTCGCCATTAGTACCGATAACGCGGACAGAAGGATAACGGATATCACCGTTGAGTTTCGTGCGTGTTGTTTTACTAATGGTTGGCTTCCTTTCGCTTAGTTTGAACTGTTATGATTATAACAAACTTCTCCAGAGAATACAAGAGGTTTGAAGAAGAAAAATATTAATTTAGAACGGTTTTTGGCGGAAGGAAAGGGCTTCAGAGATGTGTGCGACATCAACTGTTTCGGCACGATCGAGATCGGCTATAGTACGGGCGATTTTGATGATTTTGAAGTAACTACGGGTGGAGAGCTGGAATTTGGTGGATGCTTGAAGCAGGAGCTGTTGAGCGGGCGGCGTGAGTTGTATAAATTTTTTGATTTCAGCAGGACTGAGGGTACCGTTATGTTTTTCCATAGAATGATAGCGTTTGAACCCGAGATCGGTTACATCTGTAATAGTATTTTTTACAACATTTTCTGTAAGAATAGTTGGCGGTGGGGCGGTGTTGGATAGCTCGGTGGGCGGAATGGGGTGCATGACGATACTTAGGTCGAATCGATCGAGGATGGGCCCTGAAATGCGTTTGTGATAAGATGTGATTTGCGTGGGTGTACAGGTGCAGGGGTGATGCGGATTGCCGAGGTGCCCGCAAGGGCAAGGATTCATGGTGGCTAAGAGGATAAAGTTAGCGGGATAAGTGGCGTGAAGATTGACGCGAGAGATAGTGATAGAGTGGGTTTCTAGGGGTTGGCGAAGCGCTTCAATGATGTTTCGAGGAAATTCGGGCAGCTCATCGAGAAATAGAACCCCGCGATGAGCTAGAGAAATTTCGCCTGGTGTGACGTGAGGTCCACCTCCGATAATAGAGGTAATGGAGGCGGTGTGGTGGGGGTTGCGAAAGGGGCGACGGAATGAGGTGGGGATGATAAGGCTGGTGAGGGAATGAAGCTTAGCGATTTCGACTTGTTCGTTGGGTGATGGGTGGGAAAGGAGGCGTGAGGCGGCTTGTGCGAGGAGGGATTTGCCTGAACCTGGAGGACCAGAGATTAATAAATTGTGATGTCCGGCAAGGGCAATGATAAGGGCGCGTTTGGCGAAATTATGGCCGATGATAGAGTCGAGAGAAACGGTGGAGTCGTTGTTGGCATTCTTATCTGCTTGTGTATTTTTTACAACGGACGCTGTAGGGGTAGAGATGCGATGTATATAATCTTTATGATTTATTATTGGGAGAGGCCGGATGCCCTTAAGGTGTAAAAAGAGTGCTTGGAGGGTTTTGGCTCCGATGATATTGATATCGGGGACGAGGGTAGCTTGAGGTAGATTGTCTATGGGGATGAAAATAGTGGAGAAACCGGCAAGTTTGGCGGCCTCGACGGTGTTGATGATGCCTCTGACGGGCTTAATTTCGCCATCTAAAGCTAATTCACCAACAAAGACGAATCCGCTGATGTCTGTGGGTAGAAGTTGCCCAGAGAGTACGAGGAGGGCGACAGCGATGGGCAGATCAAGGTGGGAACCATCTTTGGTAAGTTCGGCGGGAGCAAGGTTAATCGTAACTTTTTTGGTGGGAAAGCGAAAATCGGAGTTGACGAGAGCGGAGCGGACGCGTTCGCGAGATTCGGTGATAGTTTTGTTGGCCATGCCGACGATACTAAAACAGGGGAGACCCTGATTGGTGTCCCCTTCGACGGTAATGAGGCTCCCAGAGTAGCCTTGGGGGATGGCGGAATAAATTTTTGCGATCATAGTGATAGCTAAAAGGAAAACATTTAAAAATGCAACCCCGAGCTGGCTTGATGGTATGTATAAAAAATTTAAAACGGAGTTGTGATCTGTTTTTGTAAAAATTACATGGTATAGGTAAGGTGATATTGTATTTTTTACAACAAATAAGTTTGAGGAAGGGATGTGGGTGTGGATGATTCGTCTGGAGGAGGTTGGAGTGTATGATGGGTGTTAATGTTGTAGAAAATACTGAAATAGAGGTAGATATAGGGTTTTTGTTATTTTTACAACATAAGATGGAAATTGCTTGTGTATCTCTGATGACTGTGCTAGAATGGTGGTAGTTGGGGCTGACAAAGCTTAGACGGATTATTAACAGATATCAGGCACGTCGATTGATACCGTAAGTATTACTAATAAGTGCAAAAAACACTACAAAGCATGTGCTCTATGCACCTGCATACGCTTAAAGAGTTATTTTAAGCTGGTCTGAGGCTGAGTTGCCGTAGGCTGAGGATTATCATACGACGGTAATAAGATGAGGGAGGTGATTGTCCCGATTCCGACAACTTAGATCAGGGAACTTATAGTTTCGTTATCTGCAGCTATAAGGTGATTCCGACGAAACAGATGACTATGCGTGTAGAATGATATCATGGAGATTTTTCGGACCCGGAGGCAGTATCCGGCAGCTCCACCAGCATGAATAAAATGACCCGAGAGGGTCTTTTTTGTAGATAACGCATAAAATTGTGTACAGAATGCCCTGTGGAAAACTCAATCAAAATTCGTAAAAATAGTGTACAAAAAGTAGTTGACTTAAGCATTTTTGCGGATTATAATAGGGATAGTTCTTGAACAAAAATGTTATCCAAGAACCAAAAACAAAAATACTTTAGCCAAAAATAATACTCCACACTCTAAGAAAGACCGGTTTTCCTCGCAGTTACCGGTCTTTCTTCTTGGGCAAGCCTGAATAGCGTATTGAAACGATCACTTTAGAGTGATCGCGTTTTGGTTTTAAGGGGAAATTTAGTAGTGAGGGAGTATGAAATGAGAAAAGGAAACGGAAGTGGAGTTTGTTGTTGAATTTACAACAGGTAAATACTGATATTTTACAGATAAGAAATGAGAATCGTTGTAGAAAATACAACATATTTTTATGTAAAGTATATTGCATTTTAAGCATAAGTGTGATATCCTAAGGACAGTCCAAACAAAAGACAAACACGGACAACAAAAAGGCACCTTACAAAAGTAGAAGCGCTGAGCGGATTCCACGAGTAAAAGGTAATTTCTAGCCATAAATTACACTCTTAGGAATTACCTGAGCTTGCGGAATATCACAAGCGAACCTGGGAAGAAGATGGGGCAAAACCCTATCAACTTCACTAGGGCGATTGTTAAGCCGTCCTACCTACTCGCAATAGGGAATGTGGATTACCTTCCGGGGTCGTCCGCAAGGAACACCCTGGGGAGAGGATTTGCAGGGACTTGCCGGTACGATCGCCCCGATGGAACCAAAGGTCTACCAGTTGGTAGCCTCTGGCTCCTAGGGTGTGATTGTGATAGCTGTATTAAAAAAACAAAAACGCGAGCGCGTTGGCGGACTTTCCAGTTAGCACCTTGAAAAAAACAAACAGAACAGGGAAGCGTAAGAGCCAATAGAATATGCCCCACGGAATGTGGAGCGGTCAAATAGAGGGTGGGTAGAGTTGCGGCCTAAAGTAACGATGTTTTTGCCGGATAACTCGCCCATTCTCGCCTGGATAGGCTTAGAGGGGAATGGTTGTATAAGCAGAAGTCTATCTTGTCTTTTTGAATTGAGCGTATGGTATAATGAACTTATGCCAAAACGTTTGATTCCGGTATCATGTCTGATAGCTGCAGTGATTTTGCTGGTGATGTTGAATTTTACTACTCCGGCTAGCGTGGGCCCACTAGGTGTTTTGGTATTTTTTACAACGTTCTACGTGCTGGTTTTTGGCTTGGCAGTGGGGGCAGTGAAAGTTTTTACGAAGCTTGCGGGGGGTCAGATGGGGAAGAAAGGCTATCTTTACGGTGCGGTGATTGCGTTTGGGCCGATTTTGTTGATGTTGGCGCAATCTCTCGGATCGATTAGCTGGCCGACGATCGCTCTAACAGGAGTATTCGTCCTGTTGGGGTGCTTTTTGGTGAGTAAGAGATTGTAGGGGTAAAAATGATAAAAATTGTGTACAAAATGTGGGGATTTGTGCTAGAATAAGCATATGAGTAATGATATGCGCGAGAGACGCCAGAGTGCTAGAGAGATGACTGATGAGATTGACCGAATGACGGATAGGCTGAGGGAACATGGAGTTCAGACTGGGCCCACTAGAGATGGGATAGAAGTGCGCGACGTGACGGGCGTAATGTTGGATGCGATAGACGCTCCTCGAGGGACAGAGGGGAGATTTCAGCCACAGACTGGGGTGAGTCAAGAACAGATGCGTGAAATGGGCGCGAGATGGTTGCAACGGGAAGCGATTTTTAGCCAGAAAGCGGCAGAGGATCTGGAGGAGGTCGAAGCGAGAGTTGATGATCCAGGAGAATTTGTGGGTGAGACTTCGAAACTGCAGCAGGAGGGACGACAGGCGGCAGATACGCGAGAATGGCAGTTGGAAGAGGGGATGGGGCCGAAATTTGAGACAAAAATTGTAGAAAAATCAGAAAAAGAACGGGGAAAGCTGGCGGAACGCACGGCGGCGGAGTTTATGAGACAAAAAAATCCGAAAGTAAGCGAGCTTTGGAGAGCGTACCGAGAGCAGCAAGATGAGGCGTTAAGGGCTTTGGATCCGCCTCGGACGATTGGAGGCGGTAACTGATGCCAGGATGGGCGATAGGGGTTTTAGTGCTGGGGGTGGGGATTTTGATAGCGGGGATAATTTGGGGAGTGTATTTCAATAAACAGAGGCAAGCGAAAAATTATGAGCGGGGACTGAAGATGATTCCGATGCTGATCCATTTGCCGCCGTCGACCGATGATATTCAGGGTGGGGGACGCGACGAGCGGGATGTGATCAATGAAGCATTGAGCCAGGCGCAGGTGATGTATTCGATTATCGCTTCAACAGTGACCAAAGGGTTTAAGAGCCGAATGTTTGGTCAGAGACATATTTCCTTTGAGATTGTAGCGAAGAATGGCTTGATAAGGTATTATGCGTTGGTACCATCGGTGATTACAGAGACTGTGAAGCAGGCGGTGATTTCGGCATATCCCTCGGCGAGATTAGAAGAGATCGAACAGGATAGTATTTTTGCGAAGGATGTGACGACGGAGCAGCTGGCGGGAGGGGAAATGACCTTGAGGAAGGATTATGTATTACCAATTAGTACCTACGAAGATACAAAACGGGACGCGAGCTTGGCAATTTTGAACGCGATGTCAGTGACGAAGGAAGGGGAGGGGTTGGCGGTGCAGTTATTACTACGTCCGACGGATGGAAGTTGGACAAAAAATTCGATTGACCGAGTAAAAAATATAAAAAATGGTAAAAAAGTGGCGAGAGCGGGGAGGCAATTTTTGTATTCAACTGCTGCTTTGATCAAAGATTTTATTGTAGCGTTTTTTCATCCACCCGAAGGGCATGATAGGTTGGATGAGGCTCCGCTCACAAATCTTGAACAGGAAGAAATTGCGGCGATTGAGAATAAGACCAAGTATCCGGGGTTTGAGACTTTGATTAGAGTGGTGGCGAGTTCAGCGAGCAAAGAGCGGTCTGAAGGGATGTTGTCAGGGGTGGTGGCGGCGTTTTCGCAGTTTGATTCGGCGAATTTTAATGGATTTCAGTATGACATGCTGAAAGATGCGAAGAAACTGGCGGTGGACTATATTTTTAGGCTGTTTCCACAGGGAACGAAAGAGAATATTCTGAATAGTGTAGAGCTGGCGTCGATTTTTCATTTGCCGGCGCAGAATGCGATTCCGACTTCGCAAGTCCAGCGTCAGACGACGAAACAGGTGGATGGGCCGGCGAGATTGGTGGAACAGGGAGTGCTGCTGGGGGTGAATGAGTTTCGCGGGGTGCAAAAAGAGATTCGGCTAAGCGATAAAGATCGGAGGCGGCATACCTATGTCATTGGGGCGACAGGTATGGGTAAGTCGGTACTGCTGACGAATATTGCCTATCAGGATATGTTGGATGGGCGAGGATTTGCCTTCATTGATCCGCACGGTGATGCGGCAGAACTCTTGCTGTCAAAGGTTCCGGAGGATAGGATTGACGATGTAGTGTATTTTGATCCCTCGGACATGGAGCACCCAATGGGGATGAATATGTTTGAATTTACCTCAGAGGATCAGAAGGATTTCATCGTGCAAGAGGGGATTTCAATGTTGACGAGTTTGTTTGATCCGAGTAATCAAGGGTTTTTCGGGCCGCGTGGACAGCATATGTTCCGAAATGCAGCGCTGCTTTTGATGAGTGATCCGAATGGGGCGACGTTTATTGATATTCCGCAGTGCTTTACAGATCCGGAATTTGTGAAGAGTAAGCTGAAATACGTGAAAGATAAAGCGGTATATGACTACTGGACGAAGGAATTTCCGGCGAGTCAGAAGTCAAATGATGCGGGTGAGGTGATTACATGGTTTGCGTCGAAATGGGGGCCGTTCCTCAGCAATACGATCATGCGCAATATTCTCGGACAAATCAAAAGCGGTTTTAATATTCGCGAAATTATGGATAGCAAGAAAATCTTTTTGGTGAATTTGTCAAAAGGGAAACTGGGAGATATTAACAGCAATTTGTTGGGTATGATTTTGGTGATGAAATTTCAGCAGGCGGCGATGAGTCGGGCGGATATTCCAGAGGACGAAAGGAAAGATTTCTGTCTGTTTGTGGATGAGTTTCAGAACTTTGCAACGGAGAGTTTTGAGTCAATTTTGAGTGAAGCAAGGAAATATCGGTTGAATTTGCTGCTGGCGAATCAGTTTATGACGCAGCTAACGGACAAGATTCGGGAAGCGATTTTGGGGAACTGTGGGACAATTCTGTGTGGTAGGGTGGGAGTAACAGATGCGGAATTGATGGAAAAAGCGTTTTCGCCGGTGTTTAATGCGGAGGATTTGCATAAACAAGGGAATTTCCAAGCGATTGCGACGGTGATGATGTATGATTTGCCGACGGCGCCGTTTACGATGAAATTGGTGCCGCCAATGGGGGAAGCGAATCCAGAATTGATGGAGACTATGAAACAATACACGGCAATGAGATATGGGCGGAGTCGGGCGGAGGTGGAACGCGAGATAAAAGAGCGTTGGAATACGAAAATTGAGGCAAAGACGGAGGATACGGCTGCAGAAGTGCAAAAATCGCCGGAGGGGGCGTCAGAAGGCTTTTTGGAGGCATGGAAGAAAAAACGGGTAAGTATAAGCGGATCGAAGACAGAAGGGCCCGAAACGCCTTCTAAAACGCCCACAACGGTGAAAGATGAGGTAGGTGCGGCGAAATTAGTAAATCAGTCTGATAAGCAGGAACAAGCGCAAGAAGTAGTGTTTAAAGTAAGAAAATAGAAATGGGAAAAATGGAAAATAATACCAAACCGAATGAAGAGCAGCCGGAGATTGAGGCTTTGACGAAAGATAGTGCTGACTGATGGCATGGTGACAGAGGGGCTGTTTCATGGTTCGGGGTGGCCACATTACAAATATGACGCTGAGAACGATGAACTTTACCCCGATATTGTGTTCGGGGGCGGTAATGGTCCTGGGATTGTGGCCGGGCCTGACCGAATAGAACAAGAGGGGAGGGAATTAAAATTGTATGAGATTGTGGGTTATAAAGAGTCTTATGGGGCGATTTGTGCGGCAGGGATGGACGTACAGCTTGACCCGGAGGCGCAATGTCAGCAACGTGAGATTAATTACGAGTTGAGTGAGCAGACAATTCTGGAGCATAAAGAGGATTTTTCGGAATTTTGTTGGGTGTTTGAGCAACAGGGGGATGGAAGGTGTATTTTGAAGGAAGTTACTAAATTGAGGTAGAAGGTTGAGAATGGTCAGTAGCTATCCTTCGTCCGTAGTGGGAACGTCCATCTGGGCAACGGTTCTCTGAGGGTCTTCGGCGTCCATGGTTACGGTTGGTCTTCGGCTTCATGGGCGTTTACCTCTGTTACTTCTGCTACCGCGTACTTCCTCTACTTCTATGCGTCTGGCGTCTACCCGTCGGGCGGCCCGGACAATCGTTGGAACGGTTTCCCCATCCGCTGCCTAGCCTATTAGTTTATATATAGTACTTGTAATTCATGTCTAAGCTGCTATCAGGATTTCCAAGAATGGCGGGTGAGCCATTCAAAGTTGTACTCTTTCGAGTATACAACTTCTCGTGGCTCAACCCTGTTGATGTTCATAGAAATCCTGATAGTAGCTTAGATGTATGATATCAAGCATTTTAACTAGGCAGCGGATGGGGAAAGCATTCCAGCGGACTGTTGGGCTAGCCGAAGTACTGAGACCAAGTACGGTAAAAGTGAAATAATATACTCTAGCAGAAGCAATTGTGTCAAATGCCTCCGCAGATTTTGCCCAGGCAAAACCGTAGCTACCAAAAGAGTTTAAGGACCCCCGGCCGGAATACATATGCCCACTACGGACGAAGGATAGAGGAGGTGAGGCTAGTATTATGCAATGTCAAGCACTAGCATGATTAAAATAATCGAACTTGTGCTTGACAGGACAGCGGAGGGGGAAGCCATTCCATCGATCACTAGGACCCGCAGATGACAAGAGACTGACAGTACGGATATCGAGGAAGCGGGCGCCAGTGAAGCTTGAGGAACTAGTGGAAACGGACGATGTGTAGCTGTACCCGTTGCTACCAGCGTGACTAAGTGAGCCATAGGTCAGGAAGAAATACCCACTACGGACGAAGGATAGAGGAGGTGAATACTATATAAACTAATAGGCTAGGCAGCGGATGGGGTGACCGCCATGTCGATTGATGGGGGCGCTAGTGGAGTAGATATCGTCTTGCCGAAAAACGAGTTGAAGTGCGTTGGCGCCTTGATGCAGATTAGAGTTCCACATGCCCGACATGGAAGACCAGTCGCCGCCGTGGAAACCCCACTGTTCCTAAACTGCCTAGCTGTAGGCGGACGAGCCCACTACGGAGGAAAATGACATAAGAAATGAAAAGTTTATATTTAAAAATTAACATATTACTTTAATGTTTGTTTGATGTTAATGTGATATATTTTTAATATGTATTGTATGTTGAAAGTATATTTGTATTTAAGGTGATTTTTACAATTTTTGAATAATTGTATATTAAAATGATATAATTTAGATGAGAAATAGATATTGAATATATTGTAAAATGATGTATTTTGTCATATAATGTTGATAATAAGAAAATGAGGGAAACAGAGGTAGAGGGAAATGAAGACGAAAAGTGAAAATTTGGACGAAAGTGAGACAAAAGATTTAGTAAAAAATTTACCGAAGCGTGATACGGTGCCGTTTAGTTTTCGGATGGACCGGGAACTGAAACATGAAGTGGAACAGATTTTTGATCAAATGGGAGTAAGTATGAGTGGGGCACTGAATATGTTTCTGGCACAGGTTGTAGTAGAACAGGGGATGCCGTTTAGACCAAAGGTGCAGATTCGGACGAAAAAACCGACGAAGAAAGAGGATCCTTTGGACAATATTGATTATATGACTTTGGAAGAATTGTGCGCTGAGCTTTAGGGGGCGAATTTTCTGTAATAGCCTATAGGGGGGGTAAATAGGGCTTGATTTATTGGTGTTTGTAAGATAGAATAAGGGGGTAAATAAGTTGAGGTACATCTAGAATGTCGGCAAAACAAACAAGCGATGGGCACGAATATGATAGTTCACAAATCCAGGTATTGGAAGGCTTGGAGCATGTTCGTATTCGCCCAGGGATGTATATTGGGTCGACGGGATTTGATGGACTTCATCATCTTTTGAAGGAAATTGCTGATAACTCGATTGATGAGGCGATAGCAGGATTTTGTACAAGAGTAGAGATTACGCTGTTGGCGGATGGGGGGGTGCGGGTAGTAGATAATGGTCGAGGCATTCCGGTAGATATTCACCCGAAGACTGGTAAATCGACGCTTGAGACTGTGCTCACAGTATTGAATGCTGGTGGTAAGTTTGGTGGGGGTGGATATAAGGTGAGTTCGGGGCTTCATGGTGTGGGATCGTCGGTGGTGAATGCATTGTCGACGAAGATGATTGCGGAAGTACGTAAAGATGGAAAAATTCACCATGTAGAGTTTGAGAATGGTGGGAAAACGGTGGGGGATGGTCTAGAGGTGATTGGAAAAGCCGATGGAACAGGTACATCGATTACATTTTATCCGGATGCAGCGATTTTTAAGGAGACTACGACTTTTGATTATAATTGGGTGTCGAATTACGCAAGGCATCAGGCATATTTGACGAAGGGGGTGTTGATTTCAGTGAACGATGAGCGGACGGGCGCGCGCGAGTCGTTTTATTTCGAAGGGGGGATTCGGAGTTATGTGCGGAAATTGAATGAGGGCAAGGAAGTAGTCACGGATGATATATTTTACGTTGAGAAGGGCATTGAAGATTCAGAAGTAGAGGTAGCCTTACAATATAATGACACGTATGTCGAAACTATCAAACCATTTGCGAATAACGTGTTGACTCCGGATGGCGGGAAGCATGTGGAAGGGTTCCGGAGCGCGATGACACGGGTGGTGAATGATTATGCGCGCAAGAATGGGCTTTTGAAAGAAAAGGAGCCTAATTTGACCGGAGACGATATTAAGGAAGGTTTGACGGCGGTGATTTTGGTGAAGCTGCCGAATCCGCAGTTCGAGGGGCAGACGAAGAACAAATTGGGTAATCCTGAGGTGCGAGGGTATGTTGACCGGGTGATGACGGAGTATTTCGGGTATTATCTCGAAGAAAATCCGGCGGTGGCGAAGAAGATTATTAATAAGGCGATTATTGCGGCGCGGGCCAGGAAAGCGGCGCGGGCGGCGCGAGATAACGTGATTCGTAAGGGGGCGTTTGAGGGATTGAATTTGCCGTCGAAGTTGGCGGATTGTTCGAGCCGAGATCGGAGCGAGTGTGAGCTGTTTATTGTAGAGGGTAATTCAGCGGCGGGTTCGGCGAAAGAAGGGCGAAACCCGAAAATTCAGGCAATTTTGCCGCTCAGGGGTAAGGTTTTGAATACGGAACGGGCACGCCTTGATAAAATGTTGGCGAATCAGGAGTTGGTGAGTTTGATTAAGGGGCTGGGCGTGGGGATTGGCGAGCAGTTTGATCTGAATGGGCTGCGGTACCATAAAATTATCTTTATGACCGATGCGGATGTGGATGGTTTGCATATTGCGACGTTGCTGATGACATTCTTTTTCCGGTATATGCCGGAAGTGATCAAGGCGGGGCATGTATATTTGGCGAAGCCACCGCTGTTTGGATTAACTAAAGGGACGGGAAATAATCGTAAGATTGATTATGTGTATGACGAAGTGGCGTTAGAGAAGAAATTGGCCGAGAAGATCGCGGAGCGGAAAGCGGCGGGGACGAAGATTGATGAGAATCAGGAGAGATTTAAGCAGGCGGGTTATACGGCGCAGAATCGTTTCAAAGGTCTTGGTGAGATGGACGCAAAGCAGCTCTGGGAGACGACGATGGATCCGGAGAATCGGATTTTGGTGCAAGTGCACATCGATGATGCGGAAAAATGTGATGCGGTGTTCACGAAATTAATGGGTGATCAGGTGGATTTACGGAAAAACTTTATTCAAGCAGGTGCGGCGACGGTGGATCTAGATGATTTGGACTTTTAAGGAAAGGATTAGAAGAGGATGAAAGATGAAGAACTGAATAAAAAAGATGCAACAGTGAATCCGCAGACTGATCCTGAACAGATTGAAAAGGAAGTCACGGTGGGGGGTGAGCTGGTAGAGGGCGAAGTAGTTGATGGTGTAGAAAAGCGCGATGTGGAGAGTACGATGGAAAGTTATTTCTTGCGGTACTCGATGTCGGTGATTATTGATCGAGCACTCCCAGATGTGAGGGATGGTTTGAAGCCGGTGAATCGTCGGATTTTATATGCTATGAACAGAAATGGCTGGAAGGCGCCACATGCGACGGTAAAATCGGCGCGTATTGTCGGTGAAGTGATGGGTAAATATCATCCGCATGGTGATTCTTCAATTTATGATGCGATGGTGAATTTGGCGCAATCATGGAAGATGCGCTATACGCTGGTCGAAGGGCAGGGTAATTTTGGGTCGATGGACGGCGATGATGCGGCGGCTTCGAGGTATACTGAGGCACGGATGGACAAGGTGGGGGCAGAGTTATTGGCGGATATTGAGAAAGAGACGGTGGATTTTCGAGATAACTTCGATGGCAGTGAGCAGGAACCGGTGGTGTTGCCAGCGGCAGTGCCGAATATTTTGCTGAATGGACAAATGGGGATTGCCGTTGGGATGGCGACGAATATTCCGCCGCATAATTTGGCAGAAGTGGTGGATGCGACCGTAGCACAGATTGACGATCCGGAGATTAGTTTGGACGGTTTGATGCAACACGTGAAGGGCCCGGATTTTCCGACTGGGGCAGAAGTGTATGGCGGGGCGCCGATGAAGCAGGCTTATGCAACAGGTAAGGGCTCCGTGACGATTCGAGCGGTGGCGGATATTGAGGAAAAGAAAAATGGCCGATACCAGATCGTGATTACAGAAGTTCCATATGGTATGAGTAAGGAGGGGTTTATCGAGAAGGTGCGAGAATTGGTATTGAATAAGAAATTGGACCATATTGCTGATGCGCGCGATGAAAGTGCGCGGGGAAAAATTCGTGTGGTGGTCGAGTTGAAAAAAGACGCTTTCCCGAAGAAGATTTTGAACCAGTTGTATAGGATGACGCCGCTGCAGACGACATTCCATTACAATATGTTGGCGCTCGTCGATGGGGTGCAACCGAGGATTTTGGGATTGAAAGAGATCTTATCAGAATTTATTAAGCATCGTCAAAAGGTGGTGCGTCGTAGGACTGAGTATGATCTAAGGAAGGCCAAGGAACGGGCGCATATCTTGGAAGGTTTGAAGATTGCGCTGGATCATATCGACGAAGTGATCAAGACGATTCGCGAAAGTTATGATGATGCAGATAAGAGGTTGATGGAGCGTTTTGGTCTATCAGAGATACAGGCGGCGTCGATTCTGGCAATGCAACTGAGGAGGTTGCAAGGACTGGAGCGGGATAAAATTGAGAACGAATTAAAAGAATTGTTGGCTCAGATTGCAGAGTATGAAAAGATCTTGGCGAGTGAGAGTGAGATTCTCAGAGTGGTAAAGGAAGAGCTACTGGCGATGAAGGAGAAGTATGGTGATGTGCGCCGGAGTAAGATATTCAACCACGAGGTGGGGAAATTCTCGGAAGAGGAGTTGATCCCGGATGAAGAAAGTGTGATTTTGCTGACAGCGGAGAATTATTTGAAGCGAGTTTCGCAAGGAGATTTTAAGCGACAGAACAGAGGCGGTAAAGGTCGTAAGGGAATGACGACGAAGGATGAAGATGTGATTGCGCAGATTGTGACAGCGAATTCTCACGATTATCTGATGTTCTTTACGAATCAGGGTAGGATTTTTAGACAAAAAGCTTATGAAGTACCACAGGCTTCTTTGACAGCAAAGGGGACTGCCGCGGTGAATTTGCTCAATATGCATCCCGATGAAAAAGTGACCCGAATTGTGAAACAGGGTGAGAATGTTGACGGATTTCTCTTTATGGCAACCAAGAAAGGCACGATTAAGAAGACCGCGGTGAAAGAATTCATGACTTTGAGGACGAATGGTATGATTGCGGTGAAGTTGGATGCTGGGGATGAACTGAAGTGGATTCAAGAGACGACCGGGGCGAATGATGTGATTATCTCAACTTCGGCAGGTCAAGCGGTACGGTTTAATGAGCAAGATGTGCGAGCGATGGGGCGTAGCGCGAAAGGCGTGAAGGGAATTAGATTGCGCCCGAAAGATGAAATTGTGGGGATGGATGTGATCCGTGATAGGGGTCAAAAGCTCTTAGTGATGTCGGCGAATGGATATGGGAAGGCGACTTTGGCGGAATATTTTCCAGTGCATAAGCGTGGTGGGGTGGGGATTCGTGTAGCTGGAGTGACAGCAAAGACTGGTTCGATTGTAGCGGTGCACACTTTGGATCCAGCGGCGAAAGAGGTGATTATGATGTCGACGAAGGGGCAGGCGATCCGAGTAGCCGTAGCTGATATTCCGACTCTCGGGCGGACTGCACAAGGGGTGCGGATTATGAAATTGAACGATGGAGATTCGGTGGCGTCGATTGGCTTGGTACTGCCTGATGAGTAATAAGGTTTGCATGCCGTAGTTGATAGCAGCGGATGGGGTAACCGTTCCAACGAACGTGTGGGCCGTATGATGAATTGACGCCAGATGCGCTGAAGTAGAGATTATATGCCGTAGTGGGAGTAATTTGGTTAGATGTAGTAGAGGACCAATCAAAGTTGTGAAAACCGGATCCTCTAATAGAGCTGTAGTTTATGGCGGTGATTCCACTACGGACGAAGGATAGAGGAGGTGAGTACTATATATAAACTAATAGGCTAGGCAGCGGATGGGGAAACCGC
>CANBER010000017.1 GCA_947367795.1 uncultured Candidatus Saccharibacteria bacterium | reverse complement strand
GGACCAATCTACTCATTACTCCTATTTTACAACAAACCCCTTCCCCTTGTTGCTATATCACGCTAGAACCTGCGGGGGCAGAGCCCCGAGGTTATGCCTGGAGGGTATATAATGGTAATCACCCTGCACTAATTTCTGATGAAGAATATGACCGAGTACAACAGTTACTAGGTGGGCTGCATAATACTCGTCCACAGAAGGAAGAATTATCATTCGTTACAAAAGGTATGCTGAAATGTGCAAAGTGCGAATACGCTGTGGTTGTTGAGCGTGTTACCAAGAAATCTGGTAAAGAATACATATATTGTCATTGTAGCGGTAAACGTAAGAAGTTTAAATGTGATCAGAAGCGCATTAATACATCAGAACACGAAATTCTTGATCAAATCCGTGATGAGCTAGCAAAATATACCATTGATCCAAACTTTTATAAGCTAGCTATAGAAGCTTTATCCGAAGAAGAGCAACAACGCGTGAATGAGCGTGACAGTAGGCTTCAAGAACTGAAGAAAGAGCAAGATAAGAAACGTAGTGAGCTCGATGGTTTACGCCGAATGCGTTACACTGGAGAATTAACAGATCAGGTCTGGTTTATGGAAGAATCAGAGAAAATTCAGACTAGAATTGATGAATTAGAGAAGAATATTAATACCGTAGAGACTGCAGTTAAAGACTGGCGAAAATATGCTGATCAAGCTTTTATGTTTGCTCGCTACGCCAAGGAGGATTTTGATAATGGAGATCCTGAGCGAATGCGTTATGTAATGAAGGCGCTTGGAGCAGAACTCAAGCTTTTGGATCGAACCGTCATATTTACCCCTGTTAAATACCTAATCTCAATCAAAAAGACCGTTTCCGAAATGACAAGCAATTCTGAAACGGATCCAACTCATATTTTACAGGAGTCAAACGACTATTCTGGTTCTAATTCTAAACCATGGTGGAGTATATGAGACTCGAACTCATGACCTCTTCAATGCCATTGAAGCGCTCTAGCCAACTGAGCTAATACCCCATTACCTTCATTATAACACTACTTTCCTTGCTCTACAAGTCTTTTCTGCGCACTAATTCCTGAAATAAATCTCCCTTTTCTTCAAAATTCTTAAAATGCCCATAACTCGCCGCTGCCGGTGAAAGCAAACAGCTCCTACCAACCCGTGTTGAAGTTTTTGCCAATCTTACAGCCTGCTCCATCGTCTCCACTTTTCGTGCCCGACCGCCCAAACCTTCCGCAATCTTCCATCCTGTCTCCGGCATACAAATCACATTTCGAATTTTACTTTTTCTTAAAGCTTCTTCAAACTCTACATAATCCAGTCCGCGGTCCATCCCGCCAAGAATCAGCGTGTCCACATCACCCAGCGCCTCCACCGCCGCCATCGTTGCTGCCGGTACTGTACCGATACTATTATCATAATATTTAATTCCGTCATACTCGCCGACAAATTCGAGTCGATGCTTTAATGTCTCAAATTCATTTACGCTGCGCGCCGCCTGGCTCATGCCTAGCCCCAACACTTTCGTCACACCAAGCGCAAACATAATATTATGTAAATTATACTCACCCTTAAGTTTCCGCTCCGACTTTGCATCGTAGACCACCGTATCATCAATCCATACCTCATCTTTCACCCGTCGCACCGCATCATCGGATTCCTCACCCACTCCCCATTTCTGCCCAGGCGCGTTCACCACCAATCCTCGCACTTCATCACCAAACAATACTACATCATCAACATATTGATACCGAAAAATATTACACTTTGCTTTTCTGTATTCTTCAAAAGAACGATAATGGTCTAAATGCTCCGGAAAAACATTCAACAGCACCGCAATATGTGGCGACACATCCATAAACTCCAATTGATGCGACGACATCTCCAGTACCAAAATCATCTCACTCTTCATTTCGTCAATCATGTCAAACACTGGCACGCCAATATTTCCCAGCAACATGCTTGGGATATTCTGATCCTGCAAGATTTGAAAAATCAGGGAACTAGTCGTGCTTTTGCCTTTTGTGCCAGTCACGCCCACAGTTTTACCCTCAAAAAACTTCAGCAGTACCTCAAGCTGCGACCAAATTCTACCCTTCAATCTGTCAATATCAACATTTTTAAAAGAAATCCCCGGCGATTTCATAATAATTTCATATTGCACTAAATCATCCAAATAATTCTCGCCACCCTGACAAACCACCTTCGTATCCCGTTTCAATTCATCGTCGTCTACAAGGTTTTCCCGCCGATCTGCAATATATAGTGTTTGCTCCGGCAAGATCTGTCTCAAAAAACCATATGTCGACTTACCTTCTCGCCCAAACCCCAAAATCAAAATCTTTTTCCCACGAAAGAATTCTTGTATTCTATCGATCACGAAGTACCGCCTCCCTCAATAATTTTTCTTGTTCAGCATTCAAAGCATTTTCGTGATTATAACGCTCAGTCAAATCCTCTTCCGGCACCAAACCATACGCCTTTTCATACTGTTCCAAAAGTCGCGGCAGCTGTTGACTAGTCTCACGTAAATTCCGAATCGTCATCGCAAGCGCCACATTAACTTCTTCAAACGTCCCCACACAATCAAACGGCTTCACCTTAGCCTTGCCAGCCAATTCCTGAAGTGTTGACCACAAACTCTCATCCTCATATAAATCCTTACCAAAAATCTTCACCAATTTTTCAGGATACAAATACGGACTCAAAATCACAAATGCAAACAAGCATTTCGCGCAATGTCCGCACCATTCCCAAGTCTCACCCTTACTCCCCACATTACAACTCCGAAATACTGAATGATATTTTTCCAGGCGCGCGAAAATCTTCGCAATTTGCAACTCATTTAAAGGCCGCAGGAAACTTAAATATTGCACCGACCCTCGCAAATACCTCGTCGCATATTGCCGAAAATCTCGTTCAAATTCAAAGCTCTTCGAATATTGGTGATTCACCGCACACCCGCAAACATTAGACTCGTTTGCACTACTCTCATTTGACACTACCACATATTCTTTACCCAAAAGATAAGCCACCAAATACGATACAAAAGCCAGCATCGCCGAAAACGGCGTATGCCCGTTAATCATACCTTCACAGTTCAAGCGCATCAACTCCGGATCAATCGTCCGCCACACCTCCGCCACATGTGCATCATCGAGTCCCGCCAATTCCGCACACTCCCGCGTCACCGGCTTTGGATTAATAATCAACGCTAAATCTCTGTCCGAATCAACTTTTAGGGTTTCCAAAGTCACGATCGAATCTTTCCCGCCACCAATCGGGATCAAATATCCCCGTGCCTCGCCCTCTGGCGCATCCGCATCAATTCTTTCACCCTCACATTCAATTTCAACCAACTCCCGTTCACCGATCTCAATTCCATTCACAAACCTCAGCTCACCTAACCCTAAATAATATAATTTCTTCCACCACTCGATCTGCCAAGCATCCAAATGCCCACATTTGACTACGATTTTCGGAGCCATCGTGGCCTTGTAATAGCTCACCAGCTCCACCATTCCAATCTGAAATGCCAAATTTCGCACAAAATCCCCACCCACCGCACGATACGGCAGAGATTTTTTCGGGATCTTAAGTTTCGGATGAAACTGCACCAGTCCAGGTATCTCGAATTCAAACTCCAGTTCAATTTCAGTTTCGCCCTCCCAAATCTCGTAACGATTGTACCAAAATTCCGGATATTTCTCCCGCAATTCTTCAAATTTCTGCATTCTTCTTTCCTCCATACCCCTAATCCTATTTTACCATATCCTCTCTAAACGTGATATAATTATTCTATGACACATCCTACAATTCTCACTGGACTGCGCATCAATAGTGACTTCACCCTGGGCAATTTCCTCGGCGCCCTCCTGCCCATGGTTCGCTTAGCCAATTCTTATAGTGACCGCGCCGAAGTCAATATTTTCGTGCCCGATCTACATTCCATTATTTCCGAAATCGACGGGGAATTACAACCGAATCTCATCCGTTCACTCAAATACTACCTCGCTGCTGGACTAAATCTCACGCCAAAGGTCCATTTTTATCGTCAATCTCGCGTTCCCGCCCACTGCGAACTCTGCTGGATTTTAAATTGCGTTGCCAGCATGGGTGATCTCAACCGTATGACTCAGTTCAAAGACAAAAGCGATGGCAAATCCAGCGTCAATGTCGGCATTTTTGACTATCCCGTCCTCATGGCGGCTGATATCCTGCTTTATGATGCTGTCTATATTCCCGTAGGCGAAGACCAGTTCCAACACATCGAGCTCGCTCGCCGTCTTGCCGAGAAATTCAACAAACAATACTCCGAAATTTTCACGCTTCCTGCTACACCTCAAGAACAAGCCAAGTTCATGCACACCGAAAACGGCATCCGTATCCGCGACCTCCAAAACCCCGAGAAAAAAATGAGTAAATCCGCCGCCTCTGACCACAGCAAAATCATGCTCTCCGACGACTCTCAAACCGTCAAAAAGAAGATCATGTCCGCCACCACCGATTCCATCGGCAAGATCCAATACGACATGTTTAATCAGCCCGGCATCAGCAATCTCCTTCAAATCGAAGCCCTGACTAACGACCTCCCGCTTCAAGACGTTATCTCCACTTGGTCCGGCGAAACTCACTACGGCGACCTCAAGCAAAAAGTAGCTACCAGCGTCTCTGCTCTCCTTGAAGACTTCCAAACCAGACTCGCCAGTATCGACGATCAGACTATTCTCGATCTCCTCGAAACCGGCGAAACCTATGCCAACCAAATCGCCAATCACAAACTTCACCAAGCGCAAGCCGCTTTCGGGCTCCGCGCATGATTATCACCGGCAAAAAATTCAGCAAACCCGATCTCTCGCGCGTCATCAATGGCGACACTATCTTAAATACCACGCCGTCAACTCCCGCCAAATACCGTCTCGACCATCTCTTAGTCCAGCAACACCCCGAATATAATCGTTCCAGCCTCCAAACTTTCATCAAATCCGGCTACGTCACCGTGGACGACCAGACTATCACCAAACCCAACACTAAGCTCGACCAGGCCGCGCAGATCACCCTCACCGTACCCGACGCCCCTCAACTCCCGCCTCGTCCACCCGTGATCTACGAGGACGAAAATGTTTTAGTCCTCAATAAACCCTCTGGGCTCCTCAGCATAGCCAAAGGTGAATATTGCCCCGAGCCCACCCTCGAAGATTATGGACTTCTCGTCCACCGTCTCGACCGTGACACTAGCGGCGTCGTGATTTTAGCCAAAAATCCCGCCACCCAAAAAATGCTCCGCAAACAATTCCAAGATCGCAAAGCCCACAAAGCTTACTATGCCATCGTCGTTGGCCAGCCCAAACTATCCGAAGCCATGATCGACCTACCCATCGCCCGCAACCTCAAACGCCCCACTACCTTCCAAGTCGACCAAAACGGTAAGCCCTCTCAAACTTATTACAAAGTCCTCGTCAGCAACGAAAAATACTCCCTTCTCGAGCTCAAACCCACCACCGGTCGCACTCATCAACTCCGCGTCCATCTCAAATATCTCGGCATACCCATTCTCGGCGATGCAGTTTACGGAGAGGGAACTAACAAATCGAGGGATAAAACCAAATCCGAAAAGGAAATCGACCGAGCTAGCGACCAGCCCCATGAAATCCCCCGACTCTTCCTCCACGCCGGCGCACTCGAGATTACCATCCCCGGTCCAAACGGCGGCGAGCGTCGCACTTTCTCTGCCCCTCTTCCACCTGAATTTAACCAAATCATACAAGCCAAATGATACTCTATCCTACCATTATATCACACTTTAGCCAAAAAGTCAATAAAAAATCCGGTTTTTGGGCCCAAATTCTCAAATCTATCTATAAAATAAGTTATTTTTACCATGTTTTTTGATAATTTCGACCAAATCCCCACGATTGCCACTCGCACTAGCTGCAGTATTTTTGTCGTGCCACCAGAGACCCATCTCAATCTTCCGCACGCGCTCTATCTCCGCCCCGATGACGACAAAAAGACCAACCTCATCAGCATCGAAAGTTTACGTGATTTTCTCGCCCTCGCTCAGCATCGTGAAACCAAGCCACGCTTCTTCGTTGTCGCCCCTGCCGACGCTATGAATGAGCCAGCCCAAAACGCTTTCCTTAAAACTTTCGAAGAGCCAAAACCCAACTGTCACTTCATCCTCCTCACCGAGCATCCACTCTCTCTCCTCCCCACCATTCTCTCTCGCGCGCAAATCTTCTATCCACGCCCCTCCATGCCACTCGACCAGCCTCCAACCGCTCAAGCAAAAGTTCTCGCTCTCGCCAAAAAGTTAATCACCGCCGAACCTAACGATCTCATTGCCATTGCTGAAGAGCTCAGCAAAACCAAAACTAAACCTCGCGAACAAGCTCTCAATGTCGTCGCAACTACAATTGAACTACTTTACAAATCCTATTTCAAAACCAACAACCCTAAATTTCTCACCAAGCTCCCCCACTTCATCAATCTATACGACAATCTTTCAAACAACGGCCACATCAAACTGCACCTTGTAGCCGATCTACTTTAACCACGCGTCCGTGCCCGTCTAATACGTCGAAAAATATTGCGACCAATAAGTCTTATGCTGAGAATTCGGGTCAAACACAAAACCCACTGACAAATATTTAAATTCCGGATTCAAAATATTTGCCCGATGGTCTGGCGATGCCATCCAAGAAGCCACTACCGTCTCCGGAGAAACCGCCGCGTTGCCCGCATTCAAGTTTTCGCCGCTCATCCCGCCACTCTGCGGCACCGGACAAGCCGTTGACCAAGAACTTCCATCCGGACGAGTATGTGAATAATTTGTCATAATCTCGCGCGCTCTCGTATTGGCCGCGCCTTCACAAGTCGTACCCCAAGCCAAAGCCCCGAGCCCATTTCGCGCCCGCTCCTGATTAACCAAAGTCAATACATCTCGTTTCCATTGCTCCACCGGTGGAGCAATCACCGTAATCGTCAACTTATCGTGCCGCTCACCATCATAAGTCCCCGCAGTAATCGTCGTGGTCCCAGTCCCCACAATCGCCGGATAACGACAACTCCCTGCATCATACCCTAACCACGTCCTAGCCGTATTATAAAACCCTGCAATCACCGACTGATTACTAGATTGCCAGTACATATCACCTAGCCCAGTCAACCCCCCGCCCACACAAATGTCAAAATCCGCCGTTTGATAAATCACGATCGAATCTTCGGCCCATAACTGCCCAGCCGGCACCGGATCTTTACTGATACCTTTACTACTCATCGTACTGCTGCCCGTCGCATAGCCGCCAGAGTTATCTGAGGTATTACTACTACTCGGCAGAGATGTCGTCGTGCCACCAGTCACCACCACTGCCGGAGCATCTAATTTATCCGTCACTGGATCGACCAATCCAAGTTCTTCCAATGTGTCGCTCACCGTATCGCTACGTTCCTGCACCACCTTAAACTCAATCCCACCATTCAAATTAATCGCACTAAAAATCATCACCCCCACGATCAAGATTGCCACTGCGTTCAGGCAGAGTAAAATCGTCATCCTCGTCTGGCGTAGAAGTTTTGCTGTCATCGATCTTTCCCGCTATACCCTAATATGCTTTTCCGAGTCAATCACTGTCGCGACCAAATTAATAATCATCTCGAGCTGGATTAAGTCTCTTCGCTCAAAGGTAGTCTTACCAAGCGGCTTTCCCACGACCAGTTGCCCAAAAGCTTTACCTTTTGCATTTCTCAGCTCTGCTACAGCCTTAATCCCGAGCTCATCCAGAGTTTTCTGCGTGGTTTTGTTTGGCTCCTGCCACACTCCATTACTCCCAGCCGACTTCATCTTCATAATTTGACCAAGCTCATCCGCTGACACCGCCAAAGCTTTCGAGCCATACAGCCGACCATTGATAATAAAACCAATATATGCAAAGTGCAAATGATCCGCCAAAAAACCCGCAAGCTCACGCAAATCCACATTGCGCGTGGCCAGCTTATTTAACTTTTTAATCACATAAGCAATATCCACCTGCCCTACCGAAATCATCGAACGTACCGAAGCACTAATCTCATTAATCACCGGGAACAGCAACAGCACAACCACGATCATTAAGAAATTTAGCACCAATACGGAACTTGACGGATTCGGAATTTTGAACAACGCCGTAAAGATTATATAGAAAATCAGCATATACACAATCACGCCAATCGACAAAATCACACCATAAGCAAAAACTTGCAACCAGCGCGACGACATCCGAATCAGACGGTATTTCAAAGTCGCATAGAAGAATAAGATCATCACCACGCACAGTGACAATGGCCCAACCCAAATCAAAGAATAATTATACGGCGGAATGATCAGATCAAAGACCACCGCCAGTGACCCAGCGATCAAAAATCCAAAGAATAATAAATAATTACCCTTTCGTGTATTCACTTTGCGCTCACGTTTCGCATTCAAAAACTGTGCCACCACAAACCCACCGTCCGTCACGGCATAGAACAAACAATACGCAATATAATACCATCCCCAATATAGATCTACCGAGTTACCAGCATTACTCAGCGTAATACCGGTATATAATAAACTTGAATCGTGCAAGAACAGCGCAGCCAAAACCACCGCAACTACTGCACAAAGCAAAGTAAACACTTTTCCAATCGTGTGCCGCCACGCCGCATAGCCCAATGTTACCACCGCCAGAAACAACGAACTAATATAAATCCCATATAGAGCCCAAGTCAAAGTTTCTCCAGCCGTCGCTGGCAATATCCTAAATACGCCAATCCCAGCCGTCCACATCGCACAGCCAAGCGACATCGCAAAAAACCACGACATATGGCCACGCTCGTTCTTCGAAGAGCCGACTAACGACAAGGAACCGGTCAGCAAACAAAGCACCGCCGTCGCAATCAACAGTATCGATATTAAGTTCATATAACCTCCTAATTCTTAAATCAAGTATACCATAGCTCTTTCCAAAAGAACAAGCCTAAATTCACATGCAAATACCCCCGGCATCTACGCCAGGGGTATCACACAAATCAGAACATCAAGCTTTTCGACAAGTTAGGCTACAGCTACGATCACATTTCTCTTCGTCAGACAGAAAGTTGCGGTTGAGGGTTCTTCCAGCTCGTTACCGTAATCGGCAACCGTGCAAACCAAATCCAGCTTATCCCCCATCTCACACATAATCCTGTACGCCGTATCAAAATCCGGCTCCTGGTTGAGGGAATCATTCAGCCAGAATGCTACGCTGTTGCGTTTGGATTGCGTCGTCTGCAACTGTAGATCCGCCAAAATATAACCCTTATCACGAATCGTACGTGATGCTCCGCCCAACAGCGCCTGTTTCTGGTCCTTGTTGCAATACGACAGCACTCCCATCATATGGGCCGCCATATAACGCTGCTGATTCTCGGAAGCCATACAAAACTCTGCGATGCTCGCTACAGAATAGGCGATGTTATATTTCGGAATAATAGCATGTTTTGCGTCAATCTTCTGCACATACTCTTTGCCGAACACCAACGGTAACCAATCGACACAACGCTGATCCATATCGACAGCATGAATGCGGCATTGCTTCGCCAGCTTCTCGAATGGTACGCCCTTCTGCAGGCGCCACGGCGCCAATACGCCACCACCAAGTAAAGCCAAGTCCCACGGTTCGCTCATGCGTGCATCGATCGCCAAAGCTTTGTCCACTTCGACGGCACCCCGCCTCCGTATACCGACACAAATTGCCTCCCATATAATATGGAAACATGCCATATCAGTCAGCGGAACCCAACGAAAGTCTCCTGCAATATCATAAGCCATGCCATAGGCAATGGCCAAAGTCATTGCATTCGCCCCCCTCGCAATATACGGATAGACAAATCTCGATTCGCATCCATAGTCAAGGAAAATCTCCGTCAGTCCTGCCTGCCTCCGCAGGGTCTCCTGCATCTGTGGCCAAAATTTGTCCAGTCCTGCAAGCTCCCGACTCAACTGCTGCGATGTCACCGCAGTCCTCTCCAGGTAATCCTTCAGTTTAGTATATACTTTCTGCACTTTTTCCTCGGGCGTACCGCTCTCGAGATACTGATAGTGCAAATCAATGTACCTCTGGGAATCCTCCAGCCTGTCCTGTTGCAGAAAACCACAACCGTACATCAGATCATCCGGAGAAACACGCTCAAATGTCAAGCCTTTCAGTTCTCCACGTGTTAAGGTACCTCTTTTAGCAATTGCTTCATGCAAGTTGCTCCACCTCCTTTTTTGTTTTATTCCCATATTATACACCATAATCCAACAATTTAAAACCCTTTTTTATCACACCAACACTCCCCTTGACCTTATTTTGCATATCCACTACAATAAGCATATAGATTATAATCAAGGTTAACCCATATGACATCAAAAAAGACAAAAGAGAAGCTCATGAAGCGCCGAATCTGCTCAATCGCACGCGTTTTGGCCTGTACTTCTTTCTTAATATTAACCATTATCGGAGTCTCGTCCCTCGTTCGTGCTATGTCTCTCGAGACCATCGCCAACGAAAATGGTATCCCCTCGATCTGGCAAGCTGCTTCGCTCGGCAACCCCAGTCAAATTACCATCCCCATCACCTACTGGGATCAACGCCAAGACGATTGCAACGCCGTCAACCGCCAATTTGAGTGGACCGAATGTCGTCTGTACGCTAAAGGCATTATTCAGGGCGTGGTCAAAGACCGCCTCGGACACGATAATCTCCCCATTCCATCCTATACCAACGCTAGCGACGCCTGGAACGCTTATCACGACGTCTTCACTGCCAATGTTACCGGAGGAGACCCGGTCCAGCCTGGAGATAATTTCTACCGCTGGTTCCACGAAACCTCCGACGCTTCTGGCAAACAACTTTCCAAACAATTCGATCGCGAAGTCACTTTCGATCGCACCGGCCAGAACACATATTCTTACGGCAGCAAAGGCAAATTCCCGCTCGACGATGTCACTTTTTCCACACAAGACAATGCCAGCCAAGGCGGCCATAATTTCCATTTCACCGCCCACATGCGCATTCCCATGAAAATTGCCGCCGACGGCACTGAAGAGTTCTGGTTCAGCGGTGATGATGACGTTTGGGTATTTTTGAATGGCAAGCTCGTTCTCGACCTTGGTGGTCTCCACATGGATACTGAGGGTAGCTTCAAAATTGACGCAAATGGCAATGTTATTTCCACAGTTGATAATGTCGCCGATCAATCCTGTCGCCAGAGCAAAGTCAAAAACCCTCTCACCATCGGCTACGATGTCTATAATAATCAGGTTGAAAGCTGTCCTCGTGCACCCAAAACTACCACCATCAAGGCCGGACTCAAAAAAGGCGACGTAGTCAACCTCGACTTCTTCTACGCCGAACGTAGCACCAGCGAGTCTAACACACGCATCACCATCTCCAATATGAACTGGCCAATTTCTGCCGATAGCAACATTGACGCCAAAATCCTCGGCAAAATTGATGGCACACGCAAAAATCTCGTCGAATTCCAAACTAGTATCACAAATCGAGACCCAGCGCTACCGCTCGATCTCGAACGTATTGCCGCCTACATCGACGAAAATACCGACCAAGGAACTACTAAGGGTTTCTTACCACTTGACGAAACTACCCTCTGGTACAGCACCACACCGAACGACGAAAATTCTTGGCAACCTGTCAAAGTTTCCGCTCCCGCCAATACTGCCACTGGATTCAATCTCGAAACCCCACTACGCATGACTCCGGCCGGCACGTCTGGCGACACACTCTATTTTCGTTATTTCGGCGAAACCTCTGAACACGCCGGAACATTAACTAGCACCGTTAGTTACTACACCTCACTCAATGGTACCAGCGGCGTCACTTATGATTACGATTCGATCACTTACGATAATCGACCTGCAGAATATCAGGTCACCGTCAAGTATCTCTACGAAGATGACACTCCAGCCGCCGAACCATATCAGGTGACCTATCCCACGGGCACAGATTTTAGTATCGACTCGCCTAGTATCGACGATTTTACGCCGGACATTACCACTATTACTGGCACCGTCACGGACTCCGACCTCACCTACATTGTTCGTTACACCAAAACCCCAGTCGTCACGCCTGATCCGGAAAAACACACTCTTACCATCCATTACATTTACGAAGATGGCACTCCAGCCGCCGAACCCTACATCGCCGAGCTTGAACCTGAAGTTGAATTTGAAGTTCTTTCACCTGCCATCGACGGACATACTCCAGACCAAGACAAAATTTCAGGCCAAATCCACGATCAAAACCTCGAATACATCGTTCGCTACACTAAGAGCTCAGTCACTCCACCAGTTAACCCAGAAGAGCCTACCACCCCTGATCTGCCCAACATTCCGACCATTCCTGGCAGCGATCTCATCGATGGCGATTTGGTCCATCTAGCCCCCCTCGGTGAAGTTGCCTTCGTACCTAATACTGGAATCATCAGTGATGCCGTAGCTGCCGTATTTGAAGAATCCTTCGCCGAAATCATCATGTCTCAAGGATTCATTATGGGCATCCTCCTCCTCTTCTCCGGCTCTTTCGCAGTCTGGTTCTCGTTACGCAAGTTCGCTGACTTCGAACCAGCCATCAATACCGCCCGTTCAGCCAAAAAGACCACCATGAGTACCCGAGCAAAATCCACCAAAACCTTAAAATCAACTACCAAAACCAGTAAAACTTCTGCCAAATCTGCCAAATCTACTCGTAAAACAGCCAAAAAATAACTAAATCATCCTCAAATACACCTCCTAAGGAGGTGTATTTTTGTCTACCATCGACATTCTCAACATCCTAACTCTTGCCAAAACTCAGGATTTTTGCTAAAATAACCATTAGTTGTCCGAGAGTTGGTCGATCGACTGAATATCAGGCGCTACTCCAGACAACAGTATCTAAACAGGAGATTCAATGCGTATAAAAAAACGCACTCATACTCGCCGCAAGCCGGAGTTTCCTCCAGCTCCGTGGCAAGAGTTCATCGAGATCAAACCTAAGATGTAATCTTGCCTTGATCTCATACGCATCTGCCCCATATAATATATATTATATGGGGCTTTTTTGTAAATTTAATCTGAAAAATCTAGATCAAATATCCTGAGTCTATTTCTTCTTTTCGATACCGCGCTCTTTCATTTCGGCGTCAATCGCTGATCTTAGCGCATTCAAGAAATCTTCCGTCTTCATATCGCGCTGATCAATCAACTTGCCACCTACATAAAACATCGGTGTCCATTGGTCAGCTTCATTGTCCGCTGCCGTCTGTTTTTCATATAGCCCACGATCAAAGGCAATTTTCTGTTTCACTTCGTCACTCAACATATCCTTGCGGAATTTTTCCAAATCTCCCTTGCCATTCGTAACTTTCTCAAAATATTCCTCAAACTGTTGCTGTCGCGTCGCCGCATCGGAATAATACCAATCATTTTGATTCGCGAACAATAAATCTTTATACTCTTGCCAATAGCCTTGCTTGGCCGCCGCCAATGCCGCCGATGCTGCCGCTGTCCCATTCTGATGATAAGACATAATAAACAGACGAAAGACTACCGCGACCTGCCCATCATATTCTTCAATAATCTGATTCACATACGGATTCGTCGGCGCACACGCCGTACATTGATAATCTCCATACTCAAAAATTTTAATCGGTGCATCTTTATCTCCCGCGATCATCTCCTCAAAACCGCCGGTCTGATCATCCGCAGCGATCACCTCCCCCAGATTATAACCTTCAAAATCAGTCGGATTAGATCGACTTTGCCATAAACTCACTCCAATCACTGCAGCAAACACCGCCACAATTCCCAAAACGACAAAAATCATCTTTTTGTCCATTTTTTTCTCCATCTCATCCTCCAATCAATGCATTAGATAGTTATGCTATAATTATATCATGAAACGCCACCAAAATACATCCTCGAAATCATTTCAAACTACCCTTAAGAATCTTCGAGCCACCCTTCTGCGTTTTTGGCAAACCTGCCGTCGACAAATTCATACTTTCAAGCTCACTTTTCTCGCCAGTTTTACCAAGTGGATCGATCCCAAACTTGAAAAATATCGTGCGCCCGACTCTCGCCATCATCAGCCATCTCCATCCACCACAAACACAGACTCATCCGAACAGCCCCATCCCTCCATCAAGCCCACCCCCTCTCCAAATACGACTATCGATCCTTCAATCCGTCCTTATACCCCCACTACCACCGCTGATTTTCTCGCTCTCCTCAAACGTACTCCCCGTTCCGTGCTCGACCGGCGCGAGCGTCATGTTATCGCCACCATCATGAATTTTCCCACCACTACCGTCGCCGAGCTAATGTTGCCACCATCCAGCATTACTTATGTCCATGACGACGAAGTCCTCGGTCCACTCACCTTAGATCGCCTCTACCGGTCAGGTTACCAACATTTTCCCGTCCTCAACGGCAGTGATCGTATTATTGGCATCATTCACACCACCGCTCTCAACAGTCTCGAAATCAAAAAGAGCAGCCAAGCCAAAGACATTCTCGACCCCAAAGTCTACTATCTCCGCGCCGATTATACTCTCTACCAAGCCCTCGCCGCCTTCCTACGCACCAACTGCTACTTTTTCCTTGTCATCGATCATAGTGCAAACATCGTCGGTATGTTGACTTACCAAATGCTCATCGACCATCTCCTCGGCGAGACTCCAAACGACCAATTCGATCGCGACAGCGACAAACATGCCGTCGCTCATCGCAAATAGCCTGCATATGCTACAATAATTATATGGCAAAATCTTATCTACAATTCATCTGCCAACAATGTGGAGCCGTCTATCATAATTGGACCGGACGCTGCAACAAATGCGGAGCTTGGAGCTCACTCATCCAACAATTCGACGAAAGCAGCCGCGATGAAAAATCCGCCGTCGGACGCAGCCAGATGTCTGGCCGTCCACTTGACTTCGTTTCAATCAAGGATCTCGCAGTCTCTGACGAAAAAGACCGTCTCAGCACTGGCTTCCCCGATCTCGACATCGTCCTCGGAGGCGGCATCCTTCTCGGTTCGGTCATGCTCCTCGCCGGTCAACCCGGTATCGGCAAATCTACCATTCTCATGCAAATTTGCGCCGAAATCGCTAAAAACCGTTCCGTCCTCTACGTTTCAGGCGAGGAATCCGCCGGACAAGTCAAACTCCGTGCTATGCGTCTCGGTGCCGAGTCCGACAATCTCAAGTTCGCCAGCTCTACCAGCGCCAACGACATCGCCAAAACCATCGAATCCGGCGAATTTGATCTCGTAGTCGTCGATTCCATCCAGACTCTCACTATCGCCGAAATCGCTTCTGCCCCCGGCGGGATCTCTCAAGTCACCAACTGTGGCAACCTCATCATCCGCGCCGCCAAAGTCTCCAACACCGCCGTCATCATCGTCGGCCACGTCACCAAAGAAGGCACGCTCGCCGGCCCCAAAGTTCTCGAACATCTCGTCGACGTTGTATTGAGTTTCGAAGGCGATCGTTACGGCGGCTTCAAAATCCTCCGCGCCGTCAAAAATCGTTTCGGATCCACCAGCGAAGCTGCCATCTTTGAAATGACTAGCGGCGGTCTCTCCGAAGTCGAAAACCCCTCCGCTGCCCTCCTCTCCGAACGCCAAAACACCGACGGCTCCATCATTCTCGCCACCCTCGAAGGCACTCGTCCCATTCTCGTTGAAATTCAAGCCCTCGTCACGCCCACCAATTTCGGCTACCCCAAACGCACCGCTTCCGGCTTCGATCTCAATCGTCTCAACCTTCTCATTGCCGTCATTGAGCGCCGCACCAAGCTCAAACTCAACGATAAAGATGTCTTTATTAATGTCGTCGGTGGCCTCAAACTCCAAGATTCCGCCGCCGATCTCGCCATTTGCCTCGCCATTGCTTCCGCCGTCGCCGGGCGCAAATTAGCCGAAGATTTCGTCGTCTTCGGCGAAGTCGGCTTAGGCGGGGAAGTACGTTCTGCCTTCCGCCCCGACCAACGCATCTCCGAAGCCAAAAAGCTAGGCTTCTCCCACGCTATCGCCCCCATCACCGTCAAAGACGAATTTGTCATTCCTGTCCGCGACCTTCGCACGACCCTAATCGAATACGTCAATGAGTAGAATTCTCGGTATCGACCCAGGTACGGGCATTTGTGGTTTTGGCATCATTGAAGGCACCCGCGCCATCGATTACGGCGTCATTTCTACGCCCGCACACACCCCGCTTCCCGACCGCCTCGAGGATATTTACAACTCTCTTCATCAACTCATCGATCAACATCATCCCGAAGTCATGGCGATCGAAAAACTCTTTTTTAAGCAAAACATTACTACCGGTATTTCCGTCGCAGAAGCTCGCGGCGTTTGTCTGCTCGTCGCCAACCAATATCACCTCCCGATTTTCGAATATGCTCCTAACCAAATCAAAATGGTCATCTCTGGCGACGGCCACGCCCACAAATCCCAAATGCAAGAAATGGTGCGCTTGCATTTCCACATGAAAACTCCGCCCCAGCCCGACGATGCCGCCGACGCACTTGCCGTCGCCATCGTCCATTCCTTTATTGCTAAATCCGAACAATAAACCGCCAGCGTCACACTAACAGTCACCTATCCTTCCATTATATCACACTTTACCCAAAAAGTCAATAGATTTTCGTGATTCTTGCAGTTTTTTAGTATTTTATGCTACAATTATCCTAATATCCAAGGAGGTTTATGAATAAAAAAATCTTTACTCTAGCAATTTTGTCACTCAGTATAGCTGGATTCTGCGCTCTACCTGTGCAGGCCGAGGAAATCACTACTGCGCCCATCGACGCTGACGCTATCGACGCTGGGACTACCGAAACACCAACTCCGGAGACTCCGTCCAGACCCTCCCAGTCAACCAGTGGAGATACGCCCACGACCCCAAGCGAGAATACCACCGATGATGCCTCCGATACTCCTACCACGGAACCTATCACCAATTGCGCCCCTGATGATCTCACCTGCATAGACGAAAATACCGTCATCCACGAAGGCACCGCTGGCGAACCCGAAGTAGTTTGCGCCGACCCTACGGAACCCGGCTGCGAAGATCCCGAAATTGCTGCCGCAGAAGATCCCGAACTTTGGCCACTCATCGTCTCACTAGCCGCCCTCGGGATCACCTTAGTCGTAATTCTTGCCCTTAACCTCTTCAGGCGCAAAAAATCATGATCGCCCATTTAAGCGGCATTATTACCGAAAAACTCCCCGCTTCGGTTATCATCGATGTCCACGGGATAGGCTACGAAGTCATTATTTCCACCCCCGACGCCGAGCGTATCAATCTCGAAGACCAAATTAAATTTTACACCTACCATGCCGTACGCGACACCGGGGAAGATCTCTATGGCTTCTCCAGTCTCGCCGCCAAAAAACTTTTCGAAATGCTCATCTCCGTCAACGGTGTCGGCCCCAAAGCCGCCATTGCCATCCTTAGCCTCGGCACCCCCGAGGAAGTCCGCAACGCCATCGCCAACACCGATGCCGCTTTTATCTCTAAAGCTAGCGGAGTGGGGAAGAAATCCGCCGAACGCATCATTGTCGACCTACGCGACAAGGTCGGTATCCCCAGCCATTACGGCGCCACCGAGACCAAGTTCTCCCTCGCCAATACTATCGGCCCCGAAGATGAGGCCCTCGACGCCCTCATCGCTCTGGGCTTTCCGCTCAAAGACGCCTCCGCCGCCCTCGCCAACGTCGATCCCAATCTATCCACCGAAGAGCGCATCAAATTAGCTCTCAAGAATAGGTAAATCCAAGATGAAAGGCATGTTCATCACCCATCCATAATCCCTCTTCTCAAAATTAGAAAAGTATGATACAATAAACCTCAGTTGTAATATAAAGGTTAAATCATGAGTTTTATTAATTTAAAAAAGATTGGCGATGCTCAGAAGAAACCAGCCATCGTCGATGTACGTTCTGGTGATACCGTACGTGTGACCCAAAAAATCAAAGAAGGCGAGAAATTTCGCTCTCAGGTGTTCGAAGGTGTCGTCATCCGCACTGACCGTAAGAATTCCCACACCGCTCGCATCACCGTACGCAAGGTGACTTCTGGCGTCGGCGTCGAAAAATCTTTCTTAATTCACAATCCACTAGTTGAAAAGATCGAGATCGTCCACCGCGCCAAAGTTCGCCGCAAAAATCTTTCCTTCTTGCGCGAACGTTCTGGTAAATCGGCTCGCCTAGCCAACAAGGCCTTCGACCGTGTCGCCGTCAATACTCCTATTCCTACTGCTTCCAATGAGGCTACCACCGAGTCCGATAGCGATCAAAAACCTAGCGAAATCACTGCAGAGACCAGCACCGTCGACGTCGCCCCAGCTGAGACCAACGAAACTACCAAAGAAGCTACCGAAGTCCTAAAAGCGGAAAGCCAAGATTCTGAGACTATCGCTGAATCCGCCAATCCCAAAGGCCCAGCCGAACCAGCTGAGTAATTTTCGTGGATTCTGAATCGACTTCACATATCATTCTTGGTATTGACGAAGTCGGACGCGGCCCCTGGGCGGGGCCGCTTGTAGTTGGTGCAGCCATTCTTAGCCCAGAGCTTATCGCCTTACTCCAAGAAAAATCCGCCAAAGATACTGTAATAACCAGCTGCAGCACACAACCTTCCAAGTCGACACCAGAAAAGCCCCATCCAACCAGTACACCCTCGTCCGATCTCGAGTTTCTCGTCACCCATCTCACCGATTCCAAAAAACTCACTGCAAAAACTCGTGGAAAACTCCTACCCCTGATCCAGCAATATGCCGCCACTGCCACTGGCTGGGTCAGTGCCGCCGAGCTCGACATACGCGGACTCTCCGCCAGCCTCAAGCTCGCCACTCGCCGCGCCGTCAAGCAACTTCTGGCCGCCAAAACTCCCTTCACCGAAATTATCATCGATGGCACCATCAATTTTCTCGACGACACGCCCCTAACCGACCATGTCACCACTCTGCCTAAAGCCGATGCCCTCATCCCAGCCGTCTCCGCCGCTTCTATCGTCGCTAAAGTCGCCCGCGACAACTACATGGTCGAAATTGCCACTCAATATCCTCTCTACGGCTTCGAAAAACATGTCGGCTATGGTACGGCCCTCCACAAACAAAGCCTCTTAGAACACGGTATTTGCCCCGAGCACCGCAAGTCCTTCCGTCCAATTCGCGAAATTATGAACCAAAAACCCTCAAAATACCCAGATTGCCCTCTAAAATCCCAGGGGAACGACGCAAAATCTAAACCGCCTTCTACCAGCCAAAAAGGTCAAACTGCCGAAAAATCGGTTGCTAGCTACCTCAAAAGCCAAAATCACCAAATTCTCGCTCACAATTTCAAGGCTAAATCCTACGAAATCGACCTTATTTCCATCAAAAACCAGCAAATTTTCTTCACTGAAGTCAAATATAGCCAAAACCCCGCCCCAGAAGGTACACCCCTCGTGCGTGTTACCGCTCAAAAACAGCAACAAATGCACTATGGCGCCGAATGTTTTCTCAATTCTCACCCCGAATATCAAAATTTTAACCCTATTCTCGCCGCAGCTAGCGTCTCTGGCCCAAATTTTCAAGTCACAGACTGGTTCCCACTCACCTGAAATGTAACTCTGCAAACCAAGCCCAGCGCGAAACTATCTCAGGGCGCAGTCATCGGAGCTAATTCTAGGAAAACGCGCGAAGCTAGGGCGAAGTTCTCTCAGGGCGCAGTCATCGGAGATGAAATGCAAGGCGAAAGCGAGCAACGCAAGGGAGCTGTACTTAAGGTACTGCTCCCGCGTAGCACAGCTTTCAACGCCGCAGTTCGCTCCGAGGACGAGCCCTTCACACGTTAAAGCGGAATTCTACTATGTCCCCATCCCGCATCACATAACTCTTCCCCTCGGTACGCAGCTTACCCGCTGCCTTCACCGCCTGCTCACTCCCAAGCTCCTTTAAATCATCATACTTCATCACTTCCGCCGCGATGAAACCCCGCTGAAAATCCGTATGGATCGTCCCCGCCGCCTCGGGCGCCGTCGCCCCCTGCCGAATTGTCCAAGCCCGCACCTCTTTTTTGCCCGCCGTCAAGAAGCTCTGCAAGCCCAAAGTCGCATATGCTGCCTTGATCAACTCACTTAGTGCATCCTCTTCAATCCCATACTCACTCAAAAACTCTTTGCGTTCTTCTGCGCTCATTCCGGACATCTCCGCCTCTAGCTTCGCATTGGCAAACACTGCCCGACTCGGAGCCACGCTTTCTGCCCAACGTTGCTTCAGCTCCACATCAGCCAACTTCTTCTCGTCCACATTAAACATATAAATCACCGGCTTGTCCGTCAAATAGGGAATCGCCATTCCTGGATCATCTTTGGCTGTGTTTTTCTTGCGTTTCGCTTCCACTTTTTCACGTGTCTCTAGATCCGCCAACTCTAGCTCTGTCTGGATCACTTCAATATCGTGTCGGGGATCCTTCGATCCTTCCGCCCGAATCACATCCTTGTCCTCAAATACCCGCACCACATGACAAATCACTTCACATTCGCGAATATGTGCTAAAAATTTATTTCCAAGCCCCTCACCCTTCGACGCACCTTCCACTAAACCTGCAATATCCACAAATTCCACCGTCGCCGGGATTACCTTCTCCGTGTCGTACATTTTCGCCAAAACCTGCAACCTCTCATCCGGCACCGGCACAATCCCCACATTCGGCTCAATCGTCGCAAACGGATAATTTGCCATGAGCGCTCCCGCATTCGTCAAGGCATTAAACAAAGTCGATTTCCCTACATTGGGTAACCCTACAATTCCTACTTTCAAATTCAAAACCAACCTCTTTTCTAATTAACACAACTTTCCTCTATTCTATCACATTTTCACTATCCATTATAACCGCTCCAATAAAAATATCCCCAGCATACCACTACTGGAGATATTATCCTCTCAACGGTCATCTAATTACTCAATATTTATCTTCTGAACGATTATTTTTATGGTAGAGACAACCCCCTTTCGCCCAATTTTCCTATAATCTCATCCGCCCCTTTTCTGCCAAGATTTCGGACTGCGTAAAGCTGATCTTTTTTAAGACAACAAAGGTCAGCTACGGTGAATATCTCCGCACGTTTTAGACAGTTGTAGGCACGAACTGATAGGCCCAGATCATCAATATAGATCTCCTCATTGACTATAGCCTCAACATCCTCAGTTAAAATGACCGGCAGACGCGTCAACTCGTACAAGGAATTCTTTAATTTCCTAATTTCCCGAGTTATTTCATCCGCCTCTTCCAAAAATGCCTTCGACCGTAAAATACGCGGCAGCTGATCACGACGATGACGCAATTTCCGGAGTGCTTTCTGCTCGATCCAACGAATCCGCTCTCTCGTGACATTGAACTCGTTTGCGATTGCGTCAAGAGTCCTTGGTTGACCATCTTCGTTTTCATAGCCAAAACGCATACCAAGCACCCTTTGTTCACGCTCAGACAAATTCCCGATAACCTGATAAATCTTATTGAGGTTTTCGTCCGTGATATAAGCACCATCCGTAATAAAAGCACCCTTATCGTCCATCATAAAGTCTCTGAGTTTCTCGCCAAAAATCGCACAATAAAGCCTTGTCATTACTTCTTCTTTCTTCATACATTTTTCCTCCATTTTCTGATTTTAGGTCCCGCCACAAAAAATACGTGAAGAACCATTCTCTAGATACACCGGCTACATAATCTCAAAGGTATTATAAATATCATAACACTTCCGTTTCGAGGATTTTAAAGTACTACTCCACTATCCTCCTATAATAGCACACATTATCAAAAATGTCAATAGCTTAATAGCGCAAACTCCAGTTTTACAAGCAAAAGAACTATTTTTGCACAAAATAAGGAACTTCAGTTGTTATCGAAGGTTTTGCATAATAACCAACGCTTGGTCATTCCGGCTTCCTGTGCTAGAATAAAAACATGTTAGGTATCGCCCTTATTCTTATTTTGGCAATTTATGTCACTTTTCTCTATCCAATTTTCCGGCGCCAGACCGCCGATGCTCCCCATACCGCCCGTTATGACATGCAAATGAAGAAGCTTTGGAATGCCGCCCAAACCTCGATGCGCGACCACAAGCCCCTTCGTGCCGAAAAAGCCCTCCTCGCCATCCTCAAGTTCGATGAAAAAAACGCCGCTGCCTACAACCGTCTTGGCATTCTCTACGCCAAAGAGCAAAAATACGACGAAGCCATTGAGTGTTTCGAAATCGCCCAGTCTCTAGATAATAACCCTTCGTCATTGCACAACGTCGGTCTAATTTATCTCGAAACTGGCGCCTATGAGAAGGCCGCCATGGCTTTCGAACAGGCTATCGATCTCGAAAGTGATGTCCCGGCGCGCTTCATCGCTCTGGCCAAAGCTCGCGAACGCCTGGGCCAAACTCGCGGCGCCGTCGAAGCCCTAGAGCGCGCTTTTGCTCTAGATCACAGCACTAATACTCTCCGCCAAATCCTCTCAATTTATGAATCAACTGGCGACGCTGAAGCTCTAGCCGACACTACTGCTCGCATCGAAGCCCAAATCGCCGAAGAATCCATGCTCAAAGCCAGCCAAAGTCGTCGTACTCGCACTAGCAACACGCGTCGCGCTATCGCACGCCCCACAACCCGTGTCTCTAGCGGACGTTCCACCCGTGCCGCTGCCTCATCTGCTCGCACCGTTTCCGCCCGAGCTCCCAAGGCCTTAAGTGCCGGTGCCACCAAGTCTACTACCCGCCGTAAACATATCTAAAAAACAAAAATGGAGCCGTGTGTCGGCTCTGCCCCGACGACCTGCCGCTTACAAGGCGGCTGCTCTACTAACTGAGCTAACACGGCGTCCACCAAATTATGGTGCTGGAAGTAGGACTCGAACCTACGAAGGCCGAAGCCGAGAGATTTACAGTCTCTTGTCATTGCCACTAGACTATTCCAGCGTGGTGGAGCTTCACGAGGAAGCCCCATGACGCCCTTTTAAAAAAAGGACTAAACTTATTGTAGCAAATCTTGATAAAATAAGCAAGGTCTGATATGATGAAAGTATTGCCGTGTTAGCTCAGTTAGTAGAGCAGCCGCCTTGTAAGCGGCAGGTCGTCGGGGCAGAGCCGACACACGGCTCCAT
>CANBER010000016.1 GCA_947367795.1 uncultured Candidatus Saccharibacteria bacterium | reverse complement strand
ATGTCAAAAGCTATTGCTGCTTTGGGCGTAGTTGCTGGTCTTGGTGTTGCTGCTTTACCACTTAGTACGTATGCTGCAATTCCAAGCGGTGACAATATTTATAAAACCAGCACTAGCGCTCAGGTCGAAGTAATCGTTGAGGGTGCGATTTCGATCTCCTCCAACATTGATACGGTTGGCACTGATGGCGTTATTAAGCTTGGTGAAATTATGCCAGGCTCTATCACTACTGAGACTGCTGATGCTCAGGCTCTCAAAGTAACCGTTGAATCTAATGCTGACGGCGCACAGTTTGATCTCTACATGAATACTCTCGAAGCTGACGGCGCTTTGACTGGTGCTAATACTGGTGCTAAAATTAATGGTGGCCAACCAACTGCCGGTACCTCTGCTTGGGGCTACAAGCGCTCTACCGATGGTACTACTTGGAGCGGAGATTATGCTGCAGTTCCAACTCCAGATGCTTCAACTCCTATCAACGGTAACACCAAATTAGAGACCGCAGGCGCAAATGCCGGCACCGGTGTAAAAGCTAAGAATGAGAATTACTTCAAATTCCAAGCTTCAGCAGCTGCTAGTCAGACCGCTGACACCTATAACGGTACCGTAGTCTTCACTGCAGTAGTTACTAACTAATAGTCTAATAAAAACTTTCGGACTTAGTCTCCGTCCTCTCGCAGGGACGGAGATTTTTTGGTGTCAAAATATAGTAAAAGGGGATTGATGAGATTTTTGCAATTAACCAGCCTTGTTTATGTTGCTGGCATCCATCATAAGTTTACAACTCAAGGGCAGCCTTGAGATATTTACCAGTGGGAGTGTCACTGCGCTTGGCGAGGTCTTCGGGGGTGCCTTCCGCCATGACTTGACCACCATGCAAGCCACCTTCTGGCCCCATATCAATCACCCAGTCAGCGGATTTGATCACATGAAGATTGTGCTCGATAATAATCATGCTATTGCCACCATCGACGAGCTTACCGAGAATATTCAGGAGACGCTTGACGTCGTCGGTATGGAGGCCCGTAGTAGGCTCATCGAGGATATAGAGAGTCTTGCCGGTGCTGCGACGCGAGAGTTCGGTAGCCAGCTTGATGCGTTGTGCTTCCCCGCCAGAAAAAGTGGTGGCAGGCTGACCAAGCTTGATGTAGCCGAGGCCAACTTCCTGAATGGTTTTGAGTTTGGGCGCGATCGCGGGAATATTTTCGAAGAATTCGACAGCCTCATCAATAGTCATATCGAGCACTTCAGCAATATCTTTGCCTTTGTATTTGATCTCGAGGGCTTCGCGGTTATAGCGTTTGCCATGACAAGCGGGACAAGTGACATAGACGTCGGGCAAGAAGTGCATCTCGATCTTATTTACACCATCGCCTTGGCAAGTTTCACAGCGTCCGCCTTTGACGTTGAAGCTAAAACGACCAGCCTTGTAGCCGCGCAGCTCAGCTTCGGGCTGCTTAGAGAAGAGGTCGCGGATTTGATTGAAAACGCCGGTATAAGTCGCAGCATTGGAGCGCGGAGTACGTCCGATCGGCGATTGATCGATGACGATGGCTTTGTCAAGGAAATTAATGCCGTCGATGCGGTCGTGCTCACCCGGAACCGTCTGAGCCCGGTGCAGGCGTGCAAGCAGCTCGTTGGCCAAAATATCATTGACAAGAGTGGATTTGCCACTACCAGAAACACCGGAGACTACGGTCATAACACCTAGCGGGAAATGCACGTCGATATTCTTGAGGTTGTTTTCGCGGGCGCCGACGACGACTAACTCCTGATCCCTTTTGCGCTGACGACGTTTTTTGGGTACGGGAATCGAAAGTTTGCCGGAAAGGTATTTACCCGTAATCGAATCATTGTTTGCGGCGACTTCCTCGGGTGTGCCAGCCGCCATGAGGCGACCGCCGTTTTTGCCGGCGCCCGGGCCAATATCAATAATATAATCTGATTCACGCATAGTATCCTCATCGTGCTCGACGACAAGGACAGTGTTCTTGAGATCACGCAGATGCTTAAGAGTGCCGATCAATTTGTCATTATCACGCTGGTGCAGGCCGATGCTAGGCTCGTCAAGGACGTATAGTACGCCCTGGAGGCCAGAACCGATCTGAGTCGCCAGCCGAATACGTTGTGCTTCCCCGCCAGAAAGCGTATTAGCCGCACGTCCAAGTTCGAGATAACCTAGTCCAACGTCTTGCATAAACTGAACACGTTCGCGAATTTCTTTGAGAATTGGACCAGCGATCATGGCTTCACTCTCGGTAAACTCGAGATCGCCGCTCAAGACTTCGAGAGTCGCATCAACGTCAAGATTGCAAATATCAACAATGCTCAGACCATGTACGGTCACAGCGAGAACCGCCGGGCGCAAGCGTGCACCATGGCAGGTTTGACATTCGTGGACCCGCATGAAGCGCTCGATGTCTTTTTTGACGAAGTCCGATTCTGATTCGCGATGGCGGCGCTCTAAGGTCGGGATCACACCTTCGTAGGTCGATTGATAGGTTGCGCCGTCACCCCATTTACCATGGCCACCGACTGAGACCTTGTATTTCTCATCACCAGTACCGTAAAGGATTTTATGGATAATATCCTCGCTGAGTTCGCCTATTGGGGTGTGGATGGAAAAACCTTGCTTCTTGCCAACGGCGTCGAGGCGCTTGAGCCACCAAGATTCCTGATTGATGCGATTGAAGGGACGGATGCCGCCCTCAGCGATAGTGAGGTTGGGATTTAGAATTAGGTTCGGGTCGATTTCCATGCGCGTACCAAGCCCGGTGCATGTGGGGCAGGCGCCTTGAGGAGCATTGAAAGAGAAGAGGCGCGGCTCGAGCTCGGGAATGAGCTCGTCGGGATGGAGTTCGCAAGCGTAGCGCTGAGAAAACGTATAGAGTGTATTGCCAGAGTGATCTAACACTAGTCCAGTCGACGCGGTGGCGCTCCCCGAATCGAGTCCTGACGGGCCGTGATTCGGACCCGCACCAGCCTGATCATCAGCGTCTTCTAGGCCAGTGCTAGCATCACTCTGCCCATGCGCTTCAATCGTGGTAGAATTATCGTTAATCTTTAGAAGTTTAATGATTCCCTGGCCGAGTTCGAGAGCCTGCTCGATAGAACCGGAAATACGGCTAAGGAGATCGGGCGACAAGATGAAACGGTCGACCACGATTTCGATATCGTGACGGTCGTTTTTGCCCAGCTCGGGGAATTCATCGAGAGCATAAACGATGCCATCCACGCGTACACGTGAGAAACCCTTGGACTGATATTGTTCTGGGATATGCTGGAAGCTGCCCTTTTTCTGGCTGACGATGGGGGCAAGCAGCATAAGCTTGCTGCCAAGAGGAAGCTTCATCACTTCATTCACAATATCTTCGACACTACGGCGGTGAACCTCGCGATGACAGATCGGACAATGCGGGACACCTACCCGCGCAAAAAGTAGGCGCAAATAATCGTAAACTTCGGTCACCGTGGCGACAGTGGAACGCGGATTGCGGCTGGTCGATTTTTGGTCGATAGAGATGGCAGGAGAAAGTCCTGTGATACTGTCTACGTCAGGCTTATCCATTACCCCCAGGAACATGCGAGCATAGCTAGAAAGACTCTCGACGTAGCGACGTTGGCCTTCGGCATAGATGGTATCAAAAGCGAGACTGGATTTGCCGCTGCCAGATAGGCCCGTGATAATGACAAGCTTGTCACGCGGGATATCGACATTAAGGTCTTTGAGGTTGTGCTGCCGTGCGCCACGGACTTTGATATAATTATCATTCATTGACTATATATTATATAGCAAATACCCCGATTCTGCAAGAGAAACGGGGTACTTTGGCTAGGATTCGCCTCAGGTAATAAACCTGTTACCTTAAGCCTTACACTTAATGTTTAAGCTTGGCGGCGGCGAATGAAGCGAACCACCATCGCAACGGCTGCACCAGCGAGGGCAAGAGCGTTGACAATGATGCCAGAAGTGGCGCTCACTGAGGCAGCGCTGCCGGCGCTAGTTTTAGCAACGACACCAGTGTTTGGCACTTCAACGGTCGGCTTAGTGATGATTGGCTGATCGACATCATCAGATGGAGTATTGGGTTGATTTGGTTTTTGACCATCAGTGAACTGCACCAGGTCATAGTTACCAAGCTGGTCCGTAGTGAAGGTGATAACCTTAGCATCCTTGTCAAAGTAAGCGTCCTCAACCAAAGTCATGCTGGCGGAATCTTCAGCGGCGAAGTAGACCTAGACGTCCTTACTCTCGTCCATGACGGATGGCAAGGCAATTACAACATTGACAGTCTGACCATTGAGATTAATCTTAACTTCCTGACCGTCGATGATTTCGAAGACCTCGATGAGATACATCACCTGAGTGGCATCTTTGAGCAGTACCAGAGGAGAAATGTCAACGGAGTCTGTGGAAAACTCGAAATTGGCATTCTAGGAAGCCCTATGAGGACATTTTGAAAGATGTTTTAATAACTTTACCATTTTTAGACAAAAATCAAGCTTAAACGGTATCTGAAGTGCGTTGATAGGTATAATTATTGAGGGCTGCTATTTGTAAGAAATGTTATTGAGGTGATGACCAGAAAAGAAAACTGGTTTTTACAAGAGAGTTTTGGGATGATTTTTGCAAGAAAATCGGGCGATTTGAGTGTAAAAAGTGCGAGTTTTCCACAGGCTCTGAGAATTTTGAGGACAAGTTTGTGAAGAAAATGTTAAATTTCGCCGGCGATTTGCCCAAATTTTAGTATTCCCCGGGTAAGATACTTTGATACCATAACATCAATTCTTCGACAAGAAAAGTGCATTCGTCCAGACTTTTGCCGGCGAAGGGCCGATTGGCGGCGAGATCTTGCTGGATTTTTTTAAGCTCGGCGATAAATTTGGGCGCTTGGGCGCCGAGGCGAGAGTTGCGATATTCTTCCCATTTTGAAACTTCGTCGGACGAGAGGGTCTGGGGGAAGTTTTTGGCTTTGTAGTGCAATAGGAGTTCTGGCAGGCGTTCGTCACTGAAGTTCGGATGAAAATCGGCGAGGTCCTCCGACCCGCTGCGGACAGCCGAGCAAAGTAGCTTATCCTGTTCGTCGATGAAACCATTATATAGGGCAGATTCCGGATCGACAGCGCGTGGATAAGCGGCGCGCTCACCCTGCTCTACAATCATGCGTTGAATAAACTCGGGATGGCGACCTAAGATCTGAAGATGCTGCCTAATAGTGTCTTTGGTGAGGCCGATCTTTTCCCAGCCATGATCCTTATCCAGCACGCCGAGTGGAGCGACCGCAGGGCAGTGGTTGTATTGCAAGGTTTTGACGATGGGGAAAAATTCGGCTTTCTGAGAGTCAGATTTCGGGGCGATCTTTTGTCCTGGCCAGGGCTTGCGACCGTATTTTTCGGCGAAAGTACCATCGGCTTCGGCGGCGAGTAAATCTTCGAGATTATAACGCAGGTTAAAAACTAGCAAGTTGCCATTGCGGGCTTCGGCGATGGGATAGGCGACGGTCGTCTTCTGAAAATCAGCCGAAAACCGGCCCGAGGCATAGACAAAGGGCTGCGGAGACTTCAGATTGACCAGGCGACGCAAAGCCGGCTTGGAGCGCATAGTATAGAGATAATTAAACATCTGGGGTTGTTTCTGCTTGATCAATTTTGTGACTTCAATCAGAGCAATCACATCAGCCAGAGCGTCGTGGGCATGCTCGTGGGAGATTTGGTTGCATTTAGTGATCAGTTCGAGGCGATTGGTGGCTACACCCTCGTCATTGACTGGCCATTCAATTCCCTCCGGGCGCAGTGCGCGCGTCAGGCGGACGACATCGAGCAGATCCCAGCGACTGCGGCGGTCCTTCCATTGCCATTCATAAGAATCATAGAAATTACGCCAGAGCGTATTACGGATGAATTCATCATCGAAACGAATAGAGTTGTAGCCCATAATGGTGGTGCCGGGAGTGGCGACTTCATTAATGAGAAAACGACAAAATTCGCGCTCAGAAATGCCGTCTTGATGCGTAGACTGCGGAGTGATGCCGGTCACCATGATGGCACCAGGACTAGGCAGAGTGTCGTCACAAAGCTCGATCAAGAGGTTCGTGGGCTCACCGATCGGTCGGAAGTCTAAATCCGTGCGCTGACCCGCAAATTGCATAATACGGTCAGTGCGCGGGTTTAGACCCGAAGTCTCGAGGTCATAGAAGTAAAATGTTTCGCGCATAGTTTGATTATAGCATGAAATACCCCGCTGCGTCTGCAACGGGGTAATAATGTACGAGCATCTTAGGCGCGTGCATATTCATGCACACTGATATGTCCCTGCAGCGTAACGCGTAAGGTCATACGGACCTGTCCGCTCAACGCCACCTGGATCATGTCCGGTCGTTCCCGGAAGAACTGCCGCACGCTAGCCTGCTGGGCCGCGTTTAATTCAGCCATGGCGGAGGAAAGTAGCTCCTCCAGCTGGCGATGCTGCTCAGGCGTGACTGGCAAAGCCTTCAGAGTCCTGATTTCGGTCGGCAAGTTGCGCTGTTTCAACCGCGGGACGATCTCGATCACCTGCGCTGGCTGAGCCGACACGGAGGTCTTACAGCTTACAGTAGTCATGCCGACGACTGCCCGACGCTGCTCCTGCTGAATCCGCAGGACGTCCTGTTCGAGTGAACGCAAACGCCGCTGTTCGTAAGCTGCCCGGTTGCGATAGATCCGCCGAAGCACTTCCTGAGCCGTAGAGCCGGTAGCGTAAGCCTCATCCTGAATCAGGATGCGCCGCAAGTTGCGGGCCGACAGTACGTGGTGGACTGTGCCGTCCGGGGCAAGACGCTGCGACGAGGCACATTTATAGACCCGACCACAGCGCGGCTTCACCGGCAGTCTAGATCCGAATCTCACGATGTTCTCCAGAATCTCCGAGAATATAATCGTGGTCATACCGATAGCCAGAAACGCCAGCAGATCCGCCCACGCTGCCGAGTCTCCATCAGAGAGGCAGAAGTCCAGACATAGCTGCACGACCCCATCGTAGCTCTCGGTTGACACCAGCACGACAAAGATCACTGTTAAGATGGTCGTCAAGACCTTGAGGAGGAATCTGCCGCACAGGCGTTTCTTCCTCTTCCTGCCGTCCACCTCATGGGTGTTCAGATAGCCGGCTACGCCAACAATAACGAGTGACATAATGGTGGTCACATACCACCAGTTGAATCCTGTACGCATATCCCTCCTCCTTTCGCGTGTCGGATGTTTTTTAGATACTATGGACCGTTTTTAGCCCATAGCTTCATTATACCACACATGCTTAAAAAAGTCAATGATTTTGGGCGATTTTAGAGGATTTTCGGATAGTAATAGGGGTGATGACAGATAAATTAACGCAAGAAACGAGCAATTTCGATGGCAGCGGCGGCGCCATCTCCGGCGGCGGCGATGGCTTGCTTGGAGACTCCACTACGAACATCGCCTGCAGCAAAAATTCCGGGGATCGCGGTCTGATGCTGGAGTGCGGCGTGGGCACCGGATTTGCCCCGACCAGTGATGAGGTAGCCAGATGAGTCGAACAGTCGCAGCTCGCGGGTGACTTCGATCGAGATGGGTCCGGCTGTTTTATCAAAAACGGTCTGATCGGCGAGATCCTCGAGAAAACTGGTAGCCGGACGCTTGCCGATGCAGACAAAAACGTAGTCGAAGGTATCGAGCAACTCGGGTGTAGCCAGGGTGTGTTCACGGATAGCGATATTAGGAAGAGCCCGCAAACGCTCTTGGAGGGCCGCTTCGGCTTTGAGCTCGGAACGGGTAATTAGGGTGATGGACTCGACGAGCGGAGAAAGAAAAATTGCTTCGGAGACACCGCTGTTGCCCCCACCAACTACGATGACGCGCTTCCCTGCCGCGAGCGGGCCGTCGCAGAGGGCACAGTAAGACACTGGGGAGCGAACTTCAAAATCTAGAGGGATGGGCTGGGAGCCGGTGGCTACCAGGACGGTGCGGGTGTCTACCGGCTCGTCATCAATGACGAGCCGGTAGACGGGATGGGCGCGATCGCCGGCTGGCTGGACACTGAGGCACTCGCCGTAGTCAAGCTTGGCGCCGGCAGAAGTGGCTTGGGCGCGCATGATGCCGGCAAGATCGCGCCCAGACCCTTGAAACCCAGGATAGTTCGCGATTTCGTCGATTTGCATAAGCGTCCCACCAGGCTCGTCTGAACCGTAAATATGGACACTTAGGCCGGCGCGCGCAGCATATAGGCCGGCGGAGAGAGCGGCGGGGCCAGAGCCGAGGATGGCTAGATCAAGCATTAAATGTTAGACCCATAATAAGCGTAATAGAGCTGCTCGTAGATGGCGTTGAGTTCGGAATTGATCTGAGCGATCTTCTCGTCGCGGTCGATGGCGAGGATGATAAACTTGAGCGGAGAATTTGCGCCACCACAAATGTCATCTCGAGTATCACCGTAAGCCAAATCACTAGAAATCGTAAGCTGGCGAATACCGCCGAGTTTCATACCGACAACGCCCTGCTCCCAGCCTTCGATCAAACCGGTGGAAGGATCGAGAGGAGCCTTGAGACTGGTGGGGTCGTCATTATTATTGAAAGAAGAATCAAAAATGCTGCCGTCCGCGCACCAGCCAAGATAATAGGCGAAGTAATCGGTGTTACCTTCGCCGAGAGTCTTGCCGGTGCCAACTTTGAGATCTTTAGTCTCGACACCGACAGTGTTAGCATTCGCCGCATTATACGCCTTGACCTCAGAGCGATATTTGGAAAATTCGGGGAAATATTTATCGGAGAGAGGTTTGGCGGCGGTATTAAGCTCGGCGGTCTTGGTATCATATTCCTCGGTGAGCTTGGTAATTAAAGCTTCGTTATTAGAAGTAGAAGATGAGCCATTATTGAGCACGATAAACATATATGCGAAAATGGTCGAGCCGAGCAATAACACGGCAATCACAATAATGATAATACGTTGTTTCCAGCTAGTCTGAAGATATTTTTGATCCATGTTCCTCCTTTATACGATCGTAGCCCCAACCGCTGCGAGATCTTTAGCAATTGTATCTATTATAGCAGAGATTTCGGTAGAATCTAAAGTTTTGTCGGGGCGGGAAAAGCGCAGATGGAAGGAGAGATTTTTGGTGTCGGCTGTAGGACTGGCTTGATAAATCGAGAGGGGGCTTAAGGTATAATAAATTCCCTGTCGTGAGAGGCTTTCCTCTAAAGCCTGATCGACGCGCCCAAAAGCAATATCGGCGGAGACTTTAAGCGTAAGATCGCGCTCGACCGACGGAAAACGAGACAGGTGAAGATCCACGGATAGCTGACGTGGCGCATCGATGAGAGGATCAAGAGAAATTTCGCACGCAGAAACCATTAAGTCGAGTTTAAAATTAGTCGCAATGGAGTGGCGTAACTCACCAAAAGCTCCGATGCGCCGACCATTGACCTGAAGCTCAGCGGAACGCTTGGGCTCGAGGTAGGGATATTGCTTGGCAGCTTCAGCAGAGAGGGCGGTATATTCCAGCTTGATCTTCAGCTGAGCAAAAAGTGCGAGCACGGCAGCTTTGAGATGGTAAAAATCTGCCAGAGTAATAATAGCGAGATGAGTCTGCAGTGTGGGCGTACCCTCGTCGGTCAGGCCATAACTTTTTTGGGAAACTTGATTCATTTCATAGAGAGTAAAGTCGCGGTGCCCAGCTTTGAGATTATCGCGCGTCTTGTCAAGCAAGCTAGGGGCTATCTGGGAGCGGAAGCATTCTAATTCGGGAGAGATCGAATTGGTGATTTCGTAGCAATCTACAGGATCGAGACCGGCCTTTTCGAGAAGTCGACGACTGACGAAAGAGTAAGTAATAAGTTCATGCATCGCGAGGCGATCCGAAAGAATATTGCGAAGCTGAGATTTGAGAGAGAAGATCGGGTCGATTTCGGTGCCTGAAAAAGAATGTACAGGCAGACTCAGAGGAATATTATCGTAACCCAGCAGGCGGCCAACTTCTTCAATAATATCCTCGGGTAGGTGGATGTCAGTACGCCACACGGGAACGGTAATCCTGAGTTCGTCATCCTGAACCTTGACCTGGAATCCAACGTTTTCGAGTGTTTGAGAAATGGTAGACGTAGGATAATCAGTGCCCAGCAAGGTATTGATCGATAGCGTTGTAATTCTTACAACATTTGCCGGGGATTTGCCCGGATAATTGTCGATGACAGCGAGAGGATCGACTCGGAGCTCATGTAAAGCCGCAGCAAGCACAGCGAGGGTCATGGCGGCAGGCTGGCCCTTCGTGAAACGCGTGATGGCCTCGGAAAAAATGCCGTGAGCCATTTGGGTCTTGCGGAGGCGATAGAGAGAAAAGGTCGCACTTTCGAGGATGATGCGTTTGGTGCTTAAGTCAACTTCGGTGTTTTTGCCACCCATAGCGCCAGCCAGGGCTACCGGGACGTTATTGGAAGTAATCAAAATATCATCGGTAATACATTCAATGGTTTTGCCGTCGAGCAACTGAAGAGTTTCGCCAGGTTCCGCAGCACGGATAATGATCTTGGGGCGATCGGCCCGGCCGACGGCGACCAGCTTATCGTAATCAAACGCATGTAGCGGCTGCCCGGTCTCGAGCATTAAAATATTAGTAAGATCAACGATCGGATCGATAGCCCGCATTCCGGCCTTTGCCAAGAAGATTGCCTCGGCAGTGAGATATTTGTTCGGTGTGTTTTTGGGCAGATCAAACACGGCACAGTTGTAGCGGGGACAAAGATCAGTGTCCTGAATCTCGACCTCAAGTTGCAGCTCCGAGGAAGCATGAAGTTTGGGGGAAAGATTTTGAAAAACCGTCGGCTCAGTAAATGGTACCCCTAAAATTCCGGCTACTTCCCTAGCGAAACCAATCAAGCCAAAGCAATCTGGGCGATGTGTCAAGGACTTGTTTTCTACGTCCAAAATAATATCATCTAGGCCAAAAATTTCGGATAGTAATTCACCAGGCTCAGCTAGGGCGGGGTCGATTTCTGCGATTGACTTGTGTTCGGTGTCGAAGCCCAGTTCGTCGGCGCCAGCCAACATACCATTAGATTCAAAGCCACGCAGCTTACGCACGCCAAGTTTGAAATTTTCGTTACCATAAGTGGCGGGGACGATGGCGCCAGGCATGATCCAAACCGCTAGCATGCCAGCGTGAACGTTCGGCGCACCACAAACGACCTGGATCTTACCGTCCTTGACGAGATCAGGGCGAGCAGCACCAGCATCGATTTGACAGAGATGGAGATGAGTATCAGGAATGAGCTCAGCAGAGATAACTTTCGCTACATAGACGCCCTCGTAGCGCGGTGCTAAATCAATGACTTCTTCAATCTCGACCAGACGCGAACCAATGAGGTCGATCAAATCCTGGTCGGGAATATTTTCCGGGATATTCAAGTATTGTTTAATAGTATTTAATGAAATACGCATTAAAATTCCTCCAAAAAGTCAAGTTTGCCAGATTCGAAATAGCGAACGTCACTAAGGCCATATTTCAACATGGCGAGTCGGTCAATGCCGCCGCCCCAAGCAAAACCGTGATACTGCTGGGGGTCAATACCAGCCATCTTAAGGACGTTGGGGTGGATCATGCCGCAGCCGCCCATCTCGAGCCAGCCTTTGCCCCCGAGCGAGGCTGGTTTTTCGATAAGAAACTCAGCAGATGGTTCCGTGAACGGGAAGTAACCAGGCTGGGTTTTGATATTTAATTTTTGACCGTAGTATAATTCGAAGAAGCGCTTGAGGACCCCAAAGAGCTGGCCCATATTGGCGTCTTCGGAAACAAGCACGCCTTCACACTGATAGAAAGTATGTTCATGCGTAGCGTCAGCGTCTTCATTGCGAAAAACGCGCCCAGGGATCCCGACAGCAATTTGACCACCGGAGGTAAGCTTGTGCTGATATTTCTTCAGAGCACGATGTTGCATAGTAGAGGTGTGTGCAGGCGGAATGAAATTTTCAGTAGTACGAAATGTGTCATAACCATCACGAGCTGGATGTGCCTGAGGAAAGTTGAGGCTGTCAAACATATGAAACTCATCATCAAGCTGACATGACTCCATCACATCAAAGCCCATGTCAGAGTAAATCGCAACTACATGGTCAAGTTCTACCATGAGGGGATGTTTCGTGCCATGAAGGAGGCGAGGGAGGGGAGAATTGATTGCGCAGGGAGCGGAGATGTCGATCGGTGCGACATTGGCGCTTTCGGCTTCAGCTTCGGCGTGAGCAATTCTGGATAACAACTGCTGCTTTTTAGCGTTGAGCTCGCGACCGAATTTCCCACGATCTTCCGGAGGAAGGGTCTTAATTTTGGCATACTCAGCACCAAGCGCCTTGAGCTCGGCTCGCAATTTCTCTATATCAGACATATTATATATTATAGCATGAATCTTCTAGATGAATAAGATACAAAGTAGCGAAATGATTGCTAGAATAATCAGAACGATCCAAACCCAGGTAAATTTGCCGGTTTTCTTAGTGCCTTCAACTTCGACATCATCAGAAATATCTTCGGGTTCTACGTTGGCCATGGTCTGAGTGCGTTGACGAAGGTCGGCTGAAATACGCTGGTTGAGCTGCGAGTTGCGGTGCGTGTTATTTGTAATATCAATTCCCATTTACATCCTTTGAAACTTTTATGTTTAACTTCGTACTTACAATTGTACCATACATGTGATATAATCGAACAAATATCAGTGTAATGGAGGTTTAAAATGGCAAACCAAAAGCCGAAGAAGACGGTGAAGAAGTCTTCAACCAAACCAGAGACCAAGAAAGAGACTGTTGCAACGTCCGAGGTTCAGACCGTTGATACAAAAGCTCAATCTAAGGGTTTCTTTGCGCGTAAATGCGATAAGAATGAGAACGTATTAACTATTTTCAAAACACCACGGATTTGGGGTGCATTGATGGGCGAGCTAATTGGCACAATGCTAGTGACGATGTTGCTATTAACGCTTGGAGTGCAGCCGCTGTACATCGTGATTGCGATGGTAGGGATTTATATCGCGGTGGTTGGTCTTTCTGGTGCAAACCTCAATCCGTTAGTGACTGTAGGTATGATGGCTACTCGCCGGATGTCAGCAATTCGCGGGGTGTTGTATATTCTTGCACAGGTGCTTGGTGCATGGTTAGGATTGATTATAATTAATGCTTTCCGTTTGGGCAGTGCCACGACGCTTGAACTTCCGATGATGTCAGAAGTGAAAGGTGAGACCTTCTGGGCAGTAGCCTTAGTGGAGTTGCTGGGTGCGATTGTATTGGCGTTCTGTTTTGCTCGTGCACTACGTTACACCCGCAAGAGCCCGGTGACTTTCGCGCTGACCGTCACTAGCAGCGTGACGCTAGTAATCATTTTCGGTATCGTCGTAGCCCAAAGCTTCTTTGGCTTGAGTGATAGCTTCATTTTCAATCCAGCGGTAGCTTTGATGTATCAGATCTTGCCGACCACTGCTGAAGGAATTGGCGAGTTGGCAGCTTTAGCCGGTTTGGCGATTTCCGCCTACGTTTTGATCCCGATGGTTGGTGGCGTAATCGGTTTTTACATTTCCGATCTGGCTAATAAGTTGGTAGGTGAAGGTTACACTTGTGACGATTACGATCAAGAGTAAGGTTTAGCCTTGTCGCATAGGCGCCACCTTCAGGTGGCGCTTTTTGTAGGCTTAGTAAAAGAAAGTGTGGTATAATAATTATGTTATATGTTTAGACATAAAGGAAAAGACGATCGCGCGAAGCCGACAATGCCGGTGGTAATGAGAATATCGCTTTCTGTGATCCTCATTATGTTAGCAGCGGTGATTTTTACTTGGTTTCTACAGTATCGGATGCTGATGAATGATGCTGAGGCAACTTGGGAATTTGTTGTAGAAAGAAAATATGTTTTTGCCTATAGCTGCGCGTTAATGTTTTTATTGATATCTTTGGTAGCAGTAATTTTGTGGAGGACATTCTTTGGGATAGGCCTATCTTTTGTGATTATATCAATCGTCGGATATATCAATATGCAAAAGTATGCCTGGAGAGCTGCACCGCTGGTGCCGGAGGATTTCAAAATGGCAGGACAGGCTGGAGAAATGATGCAGTTTGTAGACACGGGCGAAGTAGTGCGGCTCATTTTGGGGTCGGTTTTGATTTTACTGGGTGCGGGATTGCTGGAACATTATGTCCGTAAGGCCATTGGAAAACCCAAGACTGGGGCGAAATGGTGGGAGAGGTGGGCGGTCCTGCCGCGACTGAGTTTCGGACTTATGATCGTGGTGACTCTGATGCTATCAGTGAATTTTACACCGAATCGGGAAACAACTTATGTAGAATGGTTGGATACGTGGTTTTCTGGATGGAACCAGAATGAGAACTATAAATGGAATGGGTTTGTGATAGGTTTTTTGTACAATTTAAGGACAGCAAAATTGGAAGAGCCTGAGGGATACGATAAAGACAAAATTACAGAAATTGCTCAAGCTTATCAAGAACTCAAAAAAATGGACACGGAACGTAAGTCGCTAGATCAGATAGTGGATAATGTAATCTTTGTGATGAATGAGAGCTTTTATGATCCGGAATTATACGAAGATTATGCGCATGGAGGCGGCGATGTGATACCGAATGTGCACGAAATATTCAAAAAGTATCCCAGTGGCTATATGTATTCTCCAGAATATGGCGGTAATACTGCTAACGTGGAATACGCTGCATTTACGGGTCTGTCGAACTTTTGGGCTAATGAAATTCCCTACGTAAGTTTGTCCTCTCAGGTTAATCGTTTACCCGGGCTCGTGAGTTTTGCTAAAAATCAGGGTTTTAGCACGAAAGCGATTCATGCTTATGACGGCACGATGTATAAGCGCAACTACATATATAATTATATGTTGTTTGACGATTTTATTGATCGGGACAAGATGAAGCATACCAGTATTGAAAACGGTAAGGGTTATATTAGTGATAGTGAAACATACCAGGAAATACTGGATGTGCTCGGTGACGGAGAAAAGAAACATCTGGTAGCGGCAGTGACGATGCAAAATCATATGCCCCATGATGTAGCACGTTATCCGGATTTACATTTTCCATTAAACCAAGGAGTGGCGACAACTTATCTAGTAGAATCGTCATTTGAAAGTTTAAACTATTCGGATAAATATTTGGGTGAGTTTATCGAGAAACTTAACCAATTAGACGAGCGGACTGTAATGATTTGGTTTGGTGATCATGCAGCGGGGGTATTGTATGAATATATCGACAGTGAGGACAAGGCACGCGTTGATCTGGCTCATTTGACGCCGTATTTTATATATGCGAATTTTGATCTCGAAAATGACCTTTCGGAAAAAGAAGTTGCTAAGCTCAATGCCGAGCTAGGATTCAAATTTAACACAAAAGGTGTAGATTTGCCAGTGGTGACCCCGAATTGTCTCTCAAATATTCTCTATAACCTTTTAGGTGCGGAGAAACCGACCTTGATGTATCTGCTTGATACAGTCTGTGAAGAAACACCAATTTTGGCTCAGTCATATTACGGAAATACTCGGCCGGCGGAGTCTAAGGCTTTGAAAGCCTACGAATATCTAAGCTATGATATCTTGGGCGGGAAAAGATATTGGCTAGAGTATAGCGAAGAGGAATAGAGAGCAGACGTAATTTAATTTTGTTATTTATGGCTTGGGGAAAAGTGGAGTAGCAGGAACTATGATGTCATCAGCAGTGAAGATATCTTGGATTTTGCGGGCAGTATCCGGTAAGAATGGTCGCAACAAAACTGATACATCTAGCAATTTCTGAGCTAAATCACACAAAACCTGCTGAGCCTGCTCAGTTTCGCCGCGTTTAGCTAATTCCCAAGGCTTGGAACTGTCGATCTCGCGGTTAAGGGCCTGAATTTTGGACCAAACGCAGTCGAAGGCTTTGGAAAAATGAAAACTAGTCATGAGCTCTGTATAATTCGGGTCCGATAGATCGGGGCTACCAGCGACGGGGTGAACGTCGTTTTTATGGCATAAAGTGGCCAAGCGCTGTACAAGATTCCCCAGGTCATTGGCAAGCTCTTGCGTATAAGCCTGGTCAAACTTATCCCAAGTAAAGTCGGAATCCGTGAAAGTATCAATATGGCGAAGGAAATAATAGCGAAACGCTTCTAGGCCGTGGCGTGCTAAAACTGCCATCGGATCAACCACATTACCGATGCTTTTACTCATCTTCTGACCGTCTGCGAGAACGTGACCGTGAGAAATAATCCGACGTGGTAAAGGCAGCCCCAAACCTAGCAGGATAGCAGGCCAAGTAATAGCATGAAATCTGAGGATGTCCTTACCAACAAACTGGGCTGAGGCCGGCCACCACTGAGATATATCTTGATCAGGATAACCGAGCACAGTAATATAATTGCTCAAAGCGTCGATCCACACATACATGACCTGAGAGTCGTCGCCCGGAACGGGAACGCCCCAACTCAACTGCTTGCGGGGACGCGAAATGGAGATGTCTGGAGTGTCTTCCAGGAGACGAAGCATCTCTTGTTTGCGGAACTCAGGCAGAATTTGCAAGGTATCATTCTCGATATTGGTACGAAGTTCGGCTTTGAAGTCGGCGATGCGAAGGTAGTAGTTTTTTTCGGTGAGTTTAATATAAGGACGCTGGTGGTCGGGGCAACAACCAGAATGTTCATCGTATTCTTTTTGCGTAACAAAACTCTCACAGCCCTCACAATACCAGCCATCATAATCAGCCGAGTAAATATGTGGAGAAAGTCTTTCCCAGATCGCCTGGCAGCGGCGTACATGGTCCTCGTCAGTAGTGCGGATGAAATCAGTATAACTAATATCTAGTTGCTCAATAAAGTCACGGAATTTTTGAGAATTCTCAGTCGCGTACTCCATGACGGGTATATGGTTTTTCTCGGCTGTACTAAAAACTTTGTTACCATGCTCATCGGTGCCAACTTGAAATCTAACATCATCGCCACGTTCCCGGCAATACCGAGCATAGACGTCGGCTAGTAGATAGTCCATAGCATGACCGATGTGCGGGTTGCCATTGACGTAAGGAATAGCGGTACAGAGGTAAGTATTTGACATACTATATATTATAGCATAGTTGCGAGAGGAATGGGATTATTCTGCAATGCAGACAGCACCGAGACTTTCGAGATGTGCCTTAATATCGTCCTTAGACGTAGAGAGACTCTCATCCTCGGAACCATAAACGAAACGCACAGCATCATAGTGAGAGAGCGCATCATCGTTGGAATTGGCCTCAAAATTCACAGTAACGCCATCGACACCAGAGTTAGTAGTAAAGTTTTCAGTCAAAGTTCCGGAAAGGTTGTTGATAACTTCTTGCTGCATAGCATAAGCGGTTTCGGGAGTGTCAAAGTTTTGATGATATTTGAGATTGATTGCGCTAAGGTCATCACCAGTGAAGCTGAAAGTCATCTCGCGGGCATCATTAGCGCCATTCAGGGTGCAGGAGAGGATTGAAAGGGTTTGATTCGATTCTTCATTGGAAATCTGGGGGACATAAACCACCTTGGGATTCTTTTTTGCATCGATCAAGAGTAAAAGTAGAACAATTGAAGTAATAAGAAAAATCACAGTAGTAATCAGGCTAATGATGGAGAGCGTGTTAAGCATAGATTTAAAACCGCCGGGTTCTTTGCTGGGAGTTTTAGGGGCAGGCTCGAAACTGGGCGCTGGAGCTGATTGCGGAGCTGGAGCGGTGTCAGTGCTTGGGATAGGCTGGGCCATAGTAGCATTCGGGTCAACATTGGACTGAGGCATCGGCTGGTCCATACCAGACTGAACAAAAGGATTATAGGGAGCGGCAGTCTGAGGGGCAATTTCAGGAGCAGGCATAGGGCCAGCACCCATAGCGGGATCATATCCCACGGATTGGTCACTGGAAGGCAGAGGGACGGAGGTCACGCTACCGATTGAACCTGGAACCGGAGCGGCAGGCACAAGGGGCTCGTCAGTAGGTGAAGACATGACGGCTGAGGGGTCAGAGGCGCCAATTTGGTCAAGTCCCATAACTCCAGGGGCAGTATTAGCTGCCATACCGGCAGAAGTCAGGTTGTCCTGAGCGGAGGCGAGACTATCAGACATGGACAAACCACCAGAAAACGGGTTACTAGACCCAGCACTGGGTGTGCCGCCTGGGTTAGAGAATGGGTTGTTTTGTTCAGGGTTCATTTTGCCTCCCTTTTTGCCTGTTTGATTGATGTTATGTTAATACAATTTGTTATTATTTTAACGCTTAATTCTAGCAAATGCAAGAGTTTTTCGGCAAAATTATGATTTTGCGATATGCTCGGCCAGCTGATTCCAGTCCCAGATCGTAAGGTCTGCAGCACGAGCATCAGGATTAAGATTAAAATCGGAAAAAGTTTGTTGCCAATCAGCTTTAGAGCGATCAGAATCGGCAAGATTGGAAGCAAGTTTTTTACGGGGACTCTTGAATCCACGCGTGGCTAGATTAAGTCCGGCAGCAGTGAGAAGCGGTTCGACAAGGGGATGTAAAATTAGGACTTGGCTGTCGACTTTTGGGGGCGGAGTGAACTCCGCCCCCAACACGGCTGGGCCGAGCTCAGGCTCGGCCCAGCTCTGCACTGTGAGCGAAAGCAGGCTATGATTCCCCGCCACAGCCGCAATGCGCTCAGCCACCTCCTTCTGCATGAGGAGCACGATGACCTGCGGAGCCGGAGAGAGCCGAATGAGCTTTTGGACGATCGGTGAAGTAATGTAATACGGTATATTACCCACCACAACATAATTATCAGTCTGAACGAGTTTCGGGATGTCGGAGTCTAGGATGTCGTCATGTATGACTGTGAGATTTTTGCCCGGGAAAGACTTAGGAAGATTGACCGCAAGACGTTCATCGTATTCGACCGCAACAACTTTAGTAAAACGTTTGAGTAAGCTGGAAGTGAGCGTACCCAGTCCGGGGCCAATTTCCAGGCAAACCGTATCAGGATCGGCATCTCTGGCCGCAAGGTCGGCGATCTGGTCAAGGATTGCGCGATTTTTAAGCCAGTGCTGGCCAAGAGATTTATTATTTTTCATGGATTAATACCAGCCGGTTCGATTTTTGTGTTCAAGCGCACCCTGCCAGCCTCCATAACGTCCATGGACATAGCCAATCATCCAACGAATCTGAGTGACGGGATTGGTTTCCCAATCGGCGCCGGCGCTAGCCATTTTGTTGCCAGGCAAGGACTGTGGGATGCCATACGCGCCAGAACTGCGGTTTCTTGCATCCACGCGGCAGCCAGATTCACGGTAAATAATATCTAGGGCAATCTGTACATCATCCTCCGGGACACCAGCCTCGCGCGCCCAAGCTGCACATTGCTGACGTTCGGGAGGAATAGAGGCTTTGGCGCCAAGCACAACAATTTCTGGCACTGGTTCGAGCGTGACGGCTTCGGAAACCAAGGTGCGAGAAACTTCAACATTATCGACGAATTGTACTTCGTACTGGCTGACTTTGCGACCATCTTCGCCGGGACGCTCGACCTGGCGTTCGCCCTTAGCTAGGTGATAATCGTAGCGGGTTTCCGTCGGATAGGGCAAAGCTTCTTCAATCGTGATCGTACGTCCGCCGTTGCGCTCAATGCGAAAAGTCGAAGCTACACCCGCTTCGAGAAAGTTATCATTTGCGACGAGTTTGATTTCGTCACCATCATAAATAGCAAAACCGGCTTCTCTGGCGATAGTCTGAGGATCAAAACTGGCAGTCATAAGATAGCGACGCTTATTGCCATCGATCACGACGGCTGGACGAGAACGATGAATATTGATATTGTAATTATCGCTGTTAATCGGAGCGTCAAGCCCCGGGTCTACAATATCACTATCGGCTAGGTTAATTTCGGCGCGCGTTAAAACTTCACGGACCGTAGGCGCAGAGGTCTTAACCGTTAGATAAGACTCACCGTCGTAAATGGTCACAAAATGCGGCTCGCCATCCCCAGTTTCGTCTTCAGCATAAGCTGAATGGGGGCGAGAAAAGTGCGCAAATGCCAAAAACAACCCCAGTACGACTAGGATTAGCGCACAACAAAAATCTCTAATTCGGTATTGCAATTTCATCATTGCAATACCATTGTAGCACAGCTTAAGCAGTTTGTCAAGGGATTTTGCACGAAATCCGGGGATTGATGAGTACTATTAGGATCAATTAGCGGACGAGCCTCGATTTTACCCTTCAAAAACTGGGACATCATCTGGGAAGGGGTCGTCAACGTTAAAACTATCAAAATCAGCCGCGGAATCAGAGAAATTGTGAGACGAATCGCCGAATTCTCCGTCGGGATCACCACCAAGAATACCGAAATTATTACCAAAGTTCCCTGTATCATTGCTCATTTCGACGTCATAGCCACCAGATTCACCAAATTCACCCGAACCATAAGGGTTGTAGCCTAATTCGAGGAGAAACTGCGAGGGAGCACTGTAGGTGCGGCCGCCAAAAGCATAGCGCGAGCCGGCAAAGGTCAGAAAAAGCTCGCGCATGGCCCGGGTCATGCCAACATAAGCCAGGCGACGCTCCTCTTCCAGAGCCTCCTCGGAACCGTCAGAGCGTGAACTGGGGAAAAGCCCTTCTTCCATGCCCACGATAAAAACCACGGGGAATTCGAGGCCTTTAGCGGCGTGGAGGGTCATCATAGAGACGGAGTCGGCCGAAGTGGACTCGTCAGCCGAGCTCAGCAAAGCAGCATCCGCAAGAAAATCTTCGAGAGTATCATACGCGCTGGCGTTGCTAGCGAGGACTTCGAGGTTCTGCATGCGCTCCGCTCCGTCGGGGGTTTCACTGTGCACGAGCGAGGCAAAATCGAAGTACCGTACGGCACGCTCGACGATTTCGCTAGGCGGAGTCATGACGGTGGCTCCGGCCATGATCACTGCACCATCTTCGCCAAGAGCGGCTACCAGATCAGCGGACGAGGAGGCGGAGTCGTCAGGAGCGGAACCCTCAGAGTCATACTCTTCGAGGAAATTGGCGAGGCGCAGGAATGAGTTACGCGCGCGAGGCGACAGATCGGAGATCTGCTCACGCAAACTACTACTCGGGCGAGCGTCCATAGCCACGAAAAGTTTTTCGAGTGAGGCTTGACCGACACCGGAAAGGACGTTTTTAGCTAAGCGCTCAAGGCTAACTCGATCGTTAGGGTTGACTAACAGGCGCAGAATTGCAAGGACATCCTTGACTTCTTTGCGGTCATAAAAACGCACGCCGCCAATAATCTTGTAAGGAATGCGGGCAGCCATAAAAGCTTTTTCGAAGGCGTAAGACTGGGCATTGGTGCGGTAGAGGATGGCAAAGTCACTTAGTTTATGTCCAGGACGCAGACGCGTGATCTGCCGAGCAACATAATTAGCCTCCCCGGTCTCGTCCATCAGACCTTCGACTGTGATCGGTTCCCCTTTGCCGAGCTCGGTAAATAGGGTCTTGTCGGTGCGGGTTTTGTTTTGGTTGATGATTTTTTGGGAGGCCGCAAGGATATTGCCCGTGCTGCGATAGTTTTGTTCAAGCTTGATAACTTTGGCACCAGGAAAATCACGCTCAAAGTTGAGAATATTAGTAAAATCAGCACCGCGCCAGGAGTAAATCGACTGCCAATCGTCACCCACAACACAAATATTACGCTCAGGATTGACGAGATATTTGATCAGGCGATATTGGACGGCGTTAGTGTCCTGATATTCGTCGATGAGAATGTGGCGGAATTTTTGCTGCCATTTTTCGCGAACGGTGGAATTATGTTCAAGCAGATGCGCGGTCTTGATGAGCAAATCGTCAAAATCTAGGGCCGAAGCTGCAATTTTTTCTTGCTCGTAGTGCGCGAAAACTTCGGCGGCGAGCTTTTGGTTGGGGTAAACCGCGTCTTGCTTGGCGTCCTCTGGGGTCATGCCGACGGTCTGCCAATTTGAGATCATAGAGTGGACGAGCTTGGGAGTAAAACTCTTGTCGTTAGTCAAGCGCAGGCTACGAATGATACGGCGAATGAGCGTGAGTTGATCATCAGCGTCGTAAATGGTAAAATTGCGGTCGATACCGGCGGCAATGTGCTCGATATGAAGAAGGCGCACGCAAATACCATGGAAAGTACCCATATATGGCATAAACGATCGGTTTGGACCCCTTTCTGGAGAAAGCGGTCCAGCCTGTAAAGACCAGCTCGGTGCACCACTTAAAAGCGCGGTTTCAAGTGGTGCACTGCTTTCGATTAAGTCACGACGGCCGATGGAATTTTCACGCTGGCGCTCAAGCAGATTCCAGAGGCGAGTACGCATTTCTTGGGCGGCTTTGTTGGTAAAAGTGACCGCCAGAATCTGGTCGGGACGCGTGCCATGAGCGATAAGATTTGCAATACGGTGGGTCAGGACTTTGGTCTTGCCGGAACCAGCGCCAGCCAAAACCAGGACGGGACCAGTCAAAGTCTCGACCGCCTCACGCTGGGCTGGATTCAAACCTCCTAAAATTGGATTCATTCTTTCATTGTATCATAGAAGTTGAGACTTCATGAAAATAGCCCCGTCAAACGACGGGGCAACCTAACTACGGAGTCTCCCAACCCGTAGTAGGACAAGACATAATGGAAGCAGCCGTCTCATACGCCATCTCCAGCGACATGAAATACTCTACGAGTTCTGACGCAACCGCGCGCGTGATCTCGAAAACGTAGTAATCGATACCGGCAATCTCTCCAGCTATGCGATCCAGGCAAGTAATTTTATTTTTGGAGTAGCACACTAACGGCCAAGCGCATTTACGGGTGGCTCTAGTGTCGCAGCCCTGACGGATATCCCACTCAATTTTAAGCAGGATATGGTTCATATAATCGAGCTCATGCTCGACCCGAAAGTTACCATCTTCATAGTGACCACAGAGAAAGCTCAGGCGGGTGCCGTAGAACTTCAGCGGGATAGTGCGGCTAATGGTTGACAGGCGATCCGTTAGAAAGTTTAACGGATCGATCAGCTGATCACCGAGAAAATAAAATGTTTTGGGAATGTGGAAGGTCAGGTCGGGTTCAGTGTCGTTGTAAGCACGCACACTGAAAGTCTGTTCCTCCTCTTTGACGAGGTTGTGTGGGTAGAGACTCCTCGCTTCTTTTAGTGTCAGGATTTTCTTCATTAAATCCCCTCCTTTTTTATACTTAGGCACTACTAAAGCTACTCTTCGCAGAGCCTACATTTCTATATTAGCACAGATTGGGTATTTTGTCAAGCGCGACCGCGCAGAGGTAGGGCGTGGGGCTCGTCCTTCGTCCGTAGTGGGTTCGTCGATCTGCGCCGCAGTTCTCTGAGGTACTTCGGCCTCAATGGTTACGGCTGGTCT
>CANBER010000015.1 GCA_947367795.1 uncultured Candidatus Saccharibacteria bacterium | reverse complement strand
CGTTATACTGCGTCCCACTAATCGGCAAGTGCCAATTCTTCGGACAAATCGATCCAGGTGCATTACTATTGGCGATCCCCCTTCTCAAAATTTCATTTTGAGAAGGGGGCGATTTTATCCATAAGCGGAATAGAGACGCACAAACGCATATTATCCCTAATTTTAATACAGTTTTTTTCTCCCCCACAAGACCTGACTTTTAACTTTTGTTGTGCTACAATAATTTTAATGAGTGGAAAGGTAATGATTGTAGGGACAGGGAATGTTGGTGCTAGCATCGCTTTTGCTATGCTCAACCAGCGCACCTCCGTCAAAGAATTAATATTAACCGATATTAATCATGCAGATGCGGCCGGCGAAGCGATGGATCTCTCCGACGCGCTCACAGTCGCACCCAGCTGGCTCAAGATTCACGCCAGCGATTATGCCGCCGCCCATGACGCCGACCTCTGTATCATTACCGCTGGCGTCAACCAAAAGCCCGGCGAATCCCGTACCGATCTCGCTACCCGTAACGCTGCCATTATCCGCGAGATCACCACCTCAGTCATGTCCAGCGGTTTTACCGGTATTTTCCTCGTCGTCACCAATCCCGTCGACGCTCTCACCGCCGTAGTCCTCAAGACTTCTGGTTTGCCACCCGAACGTGTCATCGGCAGTGGCACCATTCTTGATTCCGCCCGCTTACGCTTTTATATCGCCAAATACCTCGAGATCCATCCCAAATCTGTCCATGCTTACCGCATCGGTGAGCATGGAGATAGTGGTTTCACACCCTGGTCCTGCGCCAATGTCGGTGGCGAAAACCTTACATCCTCTTTCCGCCCCCGTCGTCGCCAAGATTTCGAGGAACGTGTCCGCGACGCCGCCTACCAAATCATCGAACAAAAAGGCGCCACCCACTACGGCATCGGCGCCTGCGTTGTCCAAATCGTAAATTGCATTCTCGGCGACGAGCGCCGCATTCTACCCGTATCCTGCTATGACGACTTTAACGAAATTTATTATGGCTACCCAGCCGTCGTTGGCCGACACGGTATCGTTCGGCGTCTGGATCTCAAGCTCACCGAAGAAGAAGGAATCGCACTCCAAAAGTCCATTAATGCTATCAAAAGCACCCTTCAGGAGATTAAATAATGCGATTTTTTACCCCACGTCTCCAGAAACAGTCCAAAAACCAAAACCATCGATTTTTGACCCTATCCTTCTATTATAGCGCACTTCTGTTAATTTGTCAAGTCTTTTTACCGATTTCTGGTGTTTTTGCTACTTCCAGCTACGTTAGTACCAATAGCAATAACTTTTTCTTCTCTGACTATACGGCAGATTTTTATCTCAGTCGCGATTCTGAGGGCATTAGCCATCTCAAAGTTATCGAAAAATTTACCGCTGAATTTCCTTCGTACAATCAAAATCATGGCATCACCCGTATCATTCCATTTACTAATCAAGGCGGCGACAACCTCACCATGCCTAGCGACAAACACCTCGACATCAGCGTCAAACACAACGATCGCAGCGAAGAGCCCTATCGTATCGAAAGCGAAGATGGCTATTTTAAAGTTTACCTCGGCGACCCCGAGGAATATGTTCGCGGCTCACACACCTACGAACTTAAATATGAATTCGAAAATGTCATTACCGAATTTAGCGACGCAGATTCTGCTTGGCAGGAGCTCTACTGGGATACCAATGGCAATGATTGGTCTCAACGCTTCGACCAGGTAACCGCGCGCATACATTTTACCGAAGACATCGCGCCGGCTTACACTGGCAAATCTTGGTGCTATGTCGGATCATACGGCGTCAGCGATCAAGACCGTTGCGAGACTACCAAAATTTCCGATGGGGTTGAATTTCAAGCCAGTAAACTCGGCCGCGGCGAAAACCTCACTTTTGACCTCGAATTTCAACCAGACACCTTCAAGTCCGCTCCTAAACATTATAATTTCACTCTCCTCGTCGTCTGCTTCGTCAATCTAGCCGTCTTTGCTTTTCTAATTTCCTTGAGCATTAAAGGCCGCCGTGAGGTCAAGCCTAAACGCGAATATTATGATGGGCTCTTCGTTAAGCCAGAATATAGTCCTCCAGCTGGTTTCACCGTCGCAGAAATGGCCGCTAATTATATCAAGACCGCCAAACTTGGCTCCAGCCAAGTCGCCACCCTCATGGAACTCGCCGTCACACACAAAATCGAGCTCATTCAAGCCAACACCGCCAAAGCCCTTGGCCGCACCAAAATCTCCTGGAAAATTCGCATCAAATCTCTCGACCTCACTCCGGAACAAGCAATTATTCTCAAAATCTTAAATGGCAAAAACGGCAGTCTCAGTGTCGGGCAATTGATTACCGTCAAGACTCACTCTTCCACCAGTTCTCTCGTCAAACTTGGCGAGGACTTTAAAACCAAGATCAAACAAAGTCTCCAGACCAAAGGTCTGCTCGTTGATAAAAAGGCCCAAAAAGCATCCGGATCCAAAGATTACAAAAATATTTTCAGCACCATTATGACGTTAGCCTTCGTCTGGGCTTTTCTGATAATTCTACTCCTCGTCCTCACTGGCGATGATATACCTAGTTATCAAATCATTGTCGGTGGCTTAGCACTCGCCTTATTTGATATTTTTCTGCCTTGCGTTTTTGCAATCTTTTCCTGCGTGCAGTATAGCAAATTCACCCGCTTCATCGAGCACACCGAAGAAGGTTTGCGCTACTCACGCTATCTCGAAGGTCTCCACGAATATATTAGCCTAGCCGAATCTGAACGTATCCAATTTCTCCAAAGCGTCGAAGGCGCCGATACTACCCATGAAGGCATCGTCAAGCTTTACGAACGACTTCTACCTTACGCGGTAGTCTTCCGGCTAGAAAAATCTTGGCTCAAAGAACTATCCAAATACTATGAATACACTGACGTCTCCGAACCTAGTTGGTATAGTGGTGTTGGCACATTTAACGCCATCGCTTTTGCGAACGCCATGCAATCCGTCAGCACCAGCGTCTCCAATGCCGCCATTCATTCCACTACCTCAAGCTCCAGCTCAAGTTTTTCCGGCGGAGGCGGAGGAGGCTTCTCCGGGGGCGGAGGTGGTGGGGGCGGAGGTGGTGGCTGGTAAGCACCATTTGACCAAATTCTCCCCCGAGTCACCCTATAATTCCATTTTTATGATACAATATAAATATGTTAGACGTTAATTTCATCCGCCAAAATCAAGCTCTAGTCGAAAAATCCACCCGCGAGAAGGGCTACGATGTCAATATATCCGACCTTCTTGACTTGGATGACAAACGTAAGTCACTTCTACAATCCGTAGACGAGCTCCGACGTCAGCGCAATGAAATTGCCTCTCGTATGAAAGGTGGCAAGCCTAGCGCCGAACTTATCGCCGAAGGCAAAGCTATCAAAGACCAGCTCGCAGCTAAAGAACCAGAACTCAGCAAAATCGAATCCGAACTCAACACTTTACTTAAATCAGTTCCTAATATCATTTTTGACGATGTTCCACTCGGAGGCGAAGAAGCCAATCTCGAAATCAAAACTTGGGGAGAAAAGAAAAAGAGCGGTGTAGACCACCTCGACTACGCTGTTAGTCGTGGCTGGGTTGATTTCGAACGCGGAGCCAAAGTCGCCGGAGCTAAATTCTATTACCTCAAAGATGGTCTTGCCCTACTCGAAAACGCTCTACTACAATTCGGTATTAAAAAAGTCACTGAGCACGGTTTTCACTTCATGACTGTACCCGACATGGTTTCCAGCCGCGTACTGGAAGGCTGCGGTTTCAATCCTCGTAGTAGCGCTCAAAGCGACGAATACTTCATCGAAGGCGAAGACCTTGCTATGATTGCCACCGCCGAAATGCCGCTCACCGGCTTCCATATGGACGAAATTATCGACGAAAAAGATCTACCGCTCTGCTACGCCGGATATTCCGCCTGCTTCCGCAAAGAAGCTGGCACCTATGGCAAATATACTCGCGGACTCTTCCGTGTCCATCAATTCAACAAGCTCGAAATGTACGTTTTCTGTCTTCCCGAAAAATCCCAGGAAATGCACGAACAATTACTTGCGATCGAAGAGGAAATCCTCCAGGATCTGGGCGTGCCTTACCATATTATCAGTAATGCCGCCGGTGATCTCGGCGCCCCCGCTGCCAAAAAATACGATATTGAATATTGGTCACCCGTCAATCAAAAATACCAAGAAATCACCAGCTGTTCTAACTGTACCGATTTCCAGGCTCGCAGTCTTAACATTCGCGTGCGACGCCAAGATGGCACCGTCGAAGTACTCCATACCCTTAACGGCACCGCCATTCCTCTAGCTCGTGCTTTAGTCGTGATGATTGAAAATTTTGCCGAACTAGATGGCAAACTTCACGTACCTGAAGTCCTCCGTCCATACCTCGGCGGAGTGAGCGAACTCTAATGGATTATATCGAAGTCCCCCAACCACCAGCTAAACCCCGCAAACGTCTCCGCTTTCGTTCGGTCGTTAGTCTAGCTAACCGCAAACTCCCCGTACGTTTCGCCGCCATCGTCTTGGCCAGCTCTACGCTCGTCTCTGCCCTACTTGGCATTTTCCGAGATCGCCTGCTCAATTCCTACTACCTTGACACTTATCCTACAGGCATCGACGCCTATACGGCGGCGTTTACTGTGCCGGATTTTTTGTATTTCTTGCTCACTTCAGGAGCTTTAGCCGTCAGTTTTATTCCCGTTTTCAATCAACGCCTCACCACTGGCAACAAAAAATCCGCCTGGGAACTCAGCTCCAGCCTACTCAATCTTATGGCAATCTTAACCCTCATCGCCTCCATCGTCATCATCATCTTCGCTGACCCCCTCGTACGCTATGTCGTCGGTCCTGGTCTCGACGAATCTGGCATGATTCTGGCCATCAACATGATGCGCGTCATTGCCATTAACCCCTTCCTCTTCGCTGTTTCCACTATTCTATCTAGCATTCAACAAGCGCTTGGTCGTTTCGTCTTCTATGCTCTCGCCCCTGCCCTTTACAACGTCGGTATTCTCGTTGGCATTGTCTGGTTTACTGGCGGCATCAACCTCTTTGGCTGGCAAATCTTCGAAGGTGGCATTATGGGTGTAGCACTAGGTGTGGTTTTCGGGGCCATTTTGCAATTGCTAATAAGTCTTATCGGTCTATTCGGCCTCGGTTTTGACTATGAATTCAAAATCAAATGGAAAAATCAAGGCTTTCGCTCTGTCCTCAAGCTCCTTCCAGCTCGTAGCCTCGACCAAGGCATTGATTACATCAGTACCATCGTCACCACCAATCTTTCTTCACGTATGGGTGCTGGCGCCCTACGGAGTTATCAGCAAGCCTATAGCCTCTCCCAAATGCCAGTCAGTTTGATCGGAGTAGCGATCTCTACCGCCTTCTTCCCGCAACTCACCGAAGAACTCGGGGAAGGGAAAGAAGCCAAATTTCAACAAACCTTCCGTACCGCCCTAAGCACAATCATTTGGATCGCCCTCCCAATCGCAATCATCGCCTTTTTTGCTCGTGGATATGTAGTGAGCTTCATTAAAAACGGCGGCGATCCACTAATCTCTTCCGTTTTAGCCACCCTTATCATCTCTATTCTAGCTAATTCAGTTTTTCACATCGCAGCCCGAGGGTTTTACGCCTACCAAGACACCAAAACCCCCTTCCGCGTCTCAATTATTGCAATTGGCGCTAGTATTCTCCTGGCCATCGTCCTTTCACTCCTGGGATGCGGCGTCGACGGCCTTGGTTGGTCACAATCCGTCGGAGCCATGCTTGAAGTATGCATTCTACTTTCCATTCTCCAAAAACGTTTCAAAGGTAAACTTCTCACTCCCGAATTTTGGAAAAACACCATTCGCATTGTCATTGCAACTTTTATCACCGGATGCGTAGCCTACTCCCTAGCAAAATTTTTCCCATTTATGGCCTCTGACGATTCCATCTTCACTGTGTTCCCCAAATTCTGCGTCATTAGCGCTGGCTCGCTCATCGCTTATATTATTGCGGGGTATTTTCTCGACATTGAACAAGTTAAGCCCATCACGTCTTGGATCAAAAAGACCTTACTCAAAGTTCCCAAATAGCTCAACCTATGCTACAATATACTCATGGATATTTTTCAGGCCCTCTTTCTTGGCTTCGTGCAGGGAATTACCGAATTTATTCCTGTTTCATCCTCAGGACATCTTGAGCTAGTTCAACATATCTTCAATCTTTCCCCAGACAACTTCCATCTTTTTATGGAATTTGTTAACTTCGGCACTCTTCTTGCGCTACTCTTCTATTACCACGACAAAATCTGGAGAATTACCAAAAATGTCTTTACCGAGCGCAATTATCGTCTCGCCATCAATCTCGTAATTACGACAATCCCAGCTGGAATCGTAGGGCTCATCTTCGCTAGCATCATCGAAAATAATTCCTTCTTTTCTTCACTGTATACCGTAAGTATCGCCATGGGGCTCGTCGGCCTACTGATGATTTTCATTGATAAAATCCCCCATCTTTCGCCCATCAAAAACGAAGATCATCTCACCCCCGCTCGCGCCCTCGCCATTGGTCTTTGCCAAATCTTCGCTCTCGTCCCCGGCGTCTCGCGCTCTGGATCCACTATCATCACCGGCCGTATCGTTGGTTTAGATTCTGAATCTGCTGCCGATTATTCATTTCTAGCCTCAATTCCAATCATGTTCGGCGTCTGCTTCAAAATGTTCCTCTCCGAATCGGGTCGAGTATTCTTCGCCGAAAACATCAATTCACTGTTTTTCGCCAACCTCATCGCCTTCGTTGTAGGACTTATTGCTCTTAAATACGTACTTAACTACCTCAAAAAACCCGGCTCACTTCAAACTTTTGGCAAATATCGCGTAATCTTATCTCTCATTATACTTGGAGTATTATTAACTTTAGTTTAAATTATGAATAGTCTCGCAAACAGCCTTTATCAGCTCTACCAACAATTCCTGCCTATTGCTAAAAAGTGTGAAATTCAGCTCGATCTCGACCTTGGCAAAGCTGCCGACGTTCAGATCGAAGCCTCAGACGAACTCATGCAAGAGATTGGCGACGAGCTTACTTCTGCCCTCACTCGCAGTCAAGGCACTCATCTTTCCATTACAGCCAGCTATAACCATATCAAGCTGCACGACCCTGACACGGTTTTATCACCAGCCATTTGTCAAGCTCTCACTACCGATCGCGTCCACGTTACATCACGCGTCGGTTTCGGTACTACAATCACTATTGACTTACACAAATAGCTTATGCTATACTCATATTATATATGGGAGGTAAATGGAAATTAAATCCGTTCTATTGGACGGCACTACGGCGACTTAGCCATGCAAAAGCTACGACTACTCGCAGTCGCGGAGCAAATTTCATTCTCGAGGATGACCCTTACGATACTGCACGTCACCACATTTGGTATTATCTCAACCCTCTTCGCTGGTCCAGACGCGCCATTCGTGTCTTTGCAGTTGGCTTTTTCGTCATTATGTTGCCAATTTACGTTTTTATCGGCCTACAGCCAGCTTCGGTAACCGAAGCTCTAGAATATCCCACTCTCGGCATCGACAGTATCCACCTTTCCGCTCCCGTCACCGAAATCACTATGAACGATCGCAAGCTCAACGCGCCTGCTAACATTGCCGGCATCTACCATTCTGCCGCTCACAAACACTTCATCATCGGCCACTCGGCTACCGTCTTCAAAACCTTACACAATACTAGTCTCAGCGACCATCTCACCTACGACGGTCAAGAATACCGTGTCACAAATATCGAGATTCTCGAAAAAAGCTCGGTAGACATGTTCGAGATTCTCAAGCCTACCGAGATTGATACTATCATTATTATGACTTGTGCTGGTGATCCTTTACCAAATCAAGATGCCACGCATCGTTTAATTATTACTGCGACTGCCATCTAGGCAAATATCACAAACGAGTAATAAACTACGAAGGTCAACAGCATAATCACGCCCTGAGTCCGCGTAATTTCATGTTTCGTCACTGCAAACACCCACAGCATCACCGCCGACACGATCAACATCACAATATCTAAGAATTGGAATCCTACTGGAGTCAGTGTGCCAAAAATCACCACTGGAAGACCCAAAACGATACAAATATTGAAAATATTACTGCCGATAACATTTCCCACTACTAGATCCTGCTCACCTTTCTTTGAAGCCACGATCGTCGTCACCAGCTCCGGCAGAGAAGTTCCAAAAGCAATCACTGTGAGCGAGATCATCCGTTCACTCAGGCCAAATGTTGCCGCAATATTTGAAGCCGAATCTACTACAAAATTACTACCGATAATAATCCCCGCCAAACCCAACGCGACAAATATCAAAGACTTTCCTAGTCCATATTTTGGTTTTTCGTGATCTGCTGGAGTGTCCTTCTTTTGTTTTGCCAAAGTTACCAAATAATACAAAAACACCGCGAAAAACAGCAAAGTCACAATACCGTCCGCCCGCGTAATTTGATTCACTGTTCCACCCGCCAAGAGCACATCCAAGAACAACGCCGCAAGTAGCGACGAGATTAATAGACAGAGCGGCAATTCTTTTTTCACCGTTTCATCTTTTAATTTCAGTGGGCGAATCACCGTCGCCACACCCAAAATTAAAAGAATATTTAAGATGCAGCTACCAATGACGTTGCCAAGTACCATATCACTGTTACCCGAAGCCAACGCTTGTATTGACACCGCAAACTCCGGTGCACTCGTACCAAACGCTACGATCGTCAACCCGATCAACATCTTCGATACTTTAAAATTTTCTGCCGTATTTGATGCACCGTCGACGAAAATATCTGCCCCCTTAATCAAGAGCACAAACCCCAGCACCAAAAGCGCAATGCTAATTAATATTTCCATGTTTATTTTCTTTCCTTTCTCATAGGTATCATAGCACACACTAATCAAAAAAGAAATACCCCTATTACATAAAACTCCCCACTTTTTCCAAAATGATATATAATATATTATATGGGTAGGAGGAAAAAAAATTATACGATTATCATAGCTAGCATTGTTGCCGTTATTATTCTCGGCATTGCTGGAATTTTCACATATCAATGGGTCACACACACCGGACTTTTTCGCATCCCAGGCCAACTGATTTTTGCCGACAGTGTCCCCGCAGAGCAACGCGAAATCATGCAGACAGCCACAGCCGATCTTAAATTAGATCATAACGTGACCGTCAATCTTACCGAAACCATCGCCATGCAGCCAGGAGGCCTTCTCTATGATGTCCTTGTGCCCACAACCGATTTTTATAACCCTATCACGTCAATCGATCTCAATTCTGCTCAAGAATATCCTCTAATTTCGATTGCCGACATCACCCCCGACATCAAAGCCCTCGCCTTAGACGACGTTTATTACTTTGATCAGCTTGACCGTGGAGCATTCTTTCAATATCTTTCACTCGACGGAGATGAATCAGACATTACCAAAATCACCAGCACGGTTGCCCCACTTTTGCCCACCTTTCCTACCAAAGATACCTTACTTAGTTTCGCCCAAACCGGAGTCACCGCCCTTTCGCGCGGCATGAACGCTAAACTTGACCAAGTCGGAAACGCCAGCTACTTTGCCGAAAAAATCGGCCCCTATCTCAGTAGCTTTGATCTCACCCACACTAGCAATGAATCCTCTTTTTCCAGCCAAGCCAACTCCCGCAATATTTGTTCCAAGCCTGGCATGATTGACGCCCTCACCAGCATCGGCATCGACATCATCGAGCTCACCGGCAATCACAATCAAGATTGCGGCGATCAAGATGCAATCTCCACTATCCAACAATACCGTGAAATGAACCTGCAGCTCGTCGGCGGTGGCAAAACCGCCGACGCTGCAGCTGTCCCTCCCACCATCGACACCAAAGGTGCACACATCACCCTGCTTGGCTATAATCTTTCCACTGGTGGATACACCCTTGACGATACTCCTGGCGCCAATTTCTACACCAAAGAAAAGGCCCTCGCCGACATCTCCGCCGCCAAGGCTCGCGGAGACTTCATCATCGTTGATGTTCAATATTACGAATGCTCCAGTTACGTTTTCGAAACCGAAAACACCATCTGTGATGCCGCTGATTCCGCCGCTGGCGACCAAGTTGGTTTTTTTCGTGAGCTTATCAACATGGGCGCTGACGTCGTCGTGGGGACTGCCGCCCATCAACCCCAAACCTACGAACTCTATGGCGACGGTGTCATATATTATGGACTGGGCAACCTCTTCTTTGACCAAAGCTGGTGGCCTGGCACCACTCGAAGCTTAATTCTTGCCCACTATTTCTGGAACGGTCAACATCTCCAAACCCGCATCGTACCCACTATGTATGACAACAATCTGCAACCTGAGCTCCTTGACTCCGCCAAGGCCGAATGGTTTATTAATCGACTTAATCAGGTGCGCCCAAAGGAGGCTAAATCATGAAACGCGCCGCCAGCAAAAACTGGATTTATCTTCTTGTTACTTTCTTTGTCGCCTTCAGCGTCACTTTAGTCACAGCTAAATTCATCCGCTCGCTCTTCATCATCCAGGATCAAGAAAACGCCCCCCTTGAAGAATCTAACCTCGCCCCCGAGCCAGTTGCCGAACTCCCCGCTACCTCTAACTTCATCAACCTCCAGCCCATCATTGATGACTGGATCACCACAGTCCCCGGACAGGCCGGAGTTATGATCTACGACCTTGACCACGATCAAATCGCCGCCAGCTACAACCCCGATCAAGTTTTTGGCGCAGCCTCAATCTACAAAATGTTCTTCGTCTACGATGGTTATCAACAAATCGATGCCGGCCTAGATCAAGGCGCCAAACCCTTCGTCACCACCAGCGACAAGGGCCCGCTCACTCTCTCCGCCTGTCTCGATCTCATGGTCCGTGAATCCTACAACGGCTGTGCCGACCCCATGCGCGCCGATTCCACCCGTTACGCTCGCGTCGAAAGCCTCATTAATACCCTTGGCCTCACCAACACCACTAGTGCCGGCCTCTATTCCACGCCCGCCGACCTCACTGCACTTTATCGCCACTACTGGGCACATTCCGAGCTCAGCGACGACAGCTGGAGCAAAATCCAAGATTCTATGCTCCACCAGCCCGAAACCACTTACGACTGGCGTCAAGGCCTCCCCGCAGGCTTCCGCATCGCCGAAGTTTACGACAAAGTCGGCTGGAGCTGGAACGAACGCAGCTGGGACATTTATGACGATGCCGCCTTCGTAGTTTTCCCAGAGCTTAATCGTCACTACATCGTCGTTATCATGACTAGTGGCCTACCTACCTATCAGCCACTCGTCGATCTAGGTGCTCTACTTGAAAGCGCCGTCCTCAGTGGTGGCACGGGTAGCCAAAACTAGACTTTTATGCTACAATAGCCTCAATTAATAGATCAAACTAAGGAGACTATGAAATATCTAGCCATTTTTCAGCTAGCCGGTAGCGAGTCTGCCGCCAGCTTTACCTCAAAAAAAGCCGCCGAGGAGTTCATCAAAACTTGCGCCACTTTAGCCAAAGCCAAGCTCACCACTCTCGACGATACTTATACTTTGCGTACCAGCCGCAAAAATCCCATCGAAATTACCGCCTCCGTCTCTCCAATTGACACTACTATAGAGTACCAACTCACCCATGATCGTGACGGCGCAACTTTAGACACCACCTATTACACTACGCGCCGCTCTGCGGTTAGCGCCGCACACAAAATCCTTGATCAACTCGGTTTTGTGGCTGGCAGCGGCGAAGACGAAGCCGGAACTTGGGCCGTCAATAACCCCGAGCAAAATCTCAACGTCCTGCTGCGGCTTCGTCTCGTAGTCACCGGCAGCGATCATAATGTTGTTAGCAGCTATGACGCTTACGATCTCGAAAATTTCTTCCAGCATCTCGATGCCGAATACAATAATCTCGAAACCGCCAACGCAATCGCCGCAGATACTGCCATTAAATCCGGCCGCAAGAAAGGACTGGTTAATTTCGGCCTCGGCCTGGCCATTTCCGCAGTCGGTGGACTGCTAACCTTTATTTCTTACAGCAGCGCCAAGCCCGGTGACCGCTATACCGTCTATACCGGACTTATCGTCGTCGGTATTATCGAAGCCCTCTGCGGCATTTATTATCTCATTAACCCCAAAGCCGCTCTACCCAAAGATCAACGCCCCAAAAAACATCAAAAATAGCCCAAAGTCGAGCCAAAATTAATCAAAAACTAGCCAAAACCACCTTTCTAGCGTAAAGCTATTGACTTTTTAAGCAATCTATGATACAATAGAAGTATATAGGCTAATCAAAGAGGTGATATATGTGTCAAAATTCACAGAATTTTTGGCAGAACTGAAGGAACACTACGAGCATATCAACCTGTTGCGCAACCTGAAGGCCGAACGTGAGAATCACCCCACGCTTAAGCCCGAAACCAGGTCCGAAATAACTCCGAAAGCCGAATCGGATAGTCGCTAAACCTCATCACCCCTAGCCCCGCACGTCGGGGCTTTATTTATTCTACAAACTCGTATATAATCAAACTAAGGAATAGTATGTCAGGCCAACTCATCGTCATCGAAGGTGCCAGCGACGGCATCGGCAAAACCACCCAATGGGATCTTCTTCAAGATCATCTCAAATCCGATGGCGCCAAAATCGTCACCCACCATTTCCCGACCTACTACGCCTACCAAGGCAAACCTGTTGAAATGTACCTCTCCGGCGCTTACGGCAAACCCGAGGAGCTCTCACCTTACTTCATTAATAGTCTATACGCCAATGATCGTGCCATTACTTGGTACATCAAACTCGCCCCCGAATATGCCAAAGGTCGCATCATCCTCCTCGATCGCTATACCACCTCCAGCCTAATTTATCAGACCACACTCATCCCCACCAAAAACGAGAAAATCAAATTTCTCAAATACGTAATTGACTTCGAATACTACAAACTCGGAATTCAGCAACCCGACCTCGTGATTTTCCTGCACGCTCCGCTCGATCTCGTCACCAAAATCCGCAACTCTCGCAAACAAAATGACGGCATCGCAAACGACATCCATGAACGCGATCTCGATTACCTACGTCAAGTCTATGATAACGCGATGTTTGTCGCGGACTATCTCGGCTGGGACATGATCAATTGCGCCACCCCATCCGGCAATGCCATGCGTTCGATCAATAGTATTCACTCCGAAATCTATCAGCACGTCAAAAAGGTCATACCGTGAGTCTCAAACTGCATTTCAGCTATCGCGCTCGTCGTATCGCTGCAGTTGTAGCTCTGCTTGGCGCAGTTATCGGCATTATTATCTACAATCCGTCCAGCTATGAGCACATCATCGATCAGCCGGCCCTGGCCGAACAAACCACTCCCGACCCAGAGAATCTCGACGCAGATCAAAATCGCAACCAACCTCCAACATCTTCCGACCAACTCCTCGCCACCACCGTTCTTGAGCAGCTCGAAATCAAAGGCCGCGCGCCCAAAACCGGCTACACTCGTACCGAATTCTATTCCAGCTGGCCCAAAATCGAAGGTTGCAGTTTACGACAACGCATTATTCGCCGCGAAGTTGGAGACACCGCCCGCCTTGCCGATGACGCATGTACCGTTATCAGTGGAGAATTTGACGAACCCTACACTGGAAAACATCTCGTCTTCAATCAAAAGTCCGATTTCTCCTCCGGCCTCCAAATCGATCATATCGTTGCGCTCTCTGACGCTTGGCAAAAAGGAGCACAATATCTTTCCTCGGAAACCCGTTATCAAATCGCCACCGATCCGCTCAATCTCCTTGCCGTTGATAGCTCAGCCAACCAAGGCAAATCGGACGGCGATGCTGCCACTTGGCTTCCGCCCAACAAAGCTTTTCGCTGCCAATATGTCGCGCGGCAAATTTCTGTTAAATATAAATACCAACTTTGGGTCACTTCCGCTGAACATGACGCCATCGCTCGCGTCCTAGAAGCCTGCCCCAATGAACCCGCCGTCGGTGTCTCTCTCCGAGAGTAGACTTTTCTCTCTTCGCAACATATAATATATACTATGAACGCTACAGACTCCATACCCATCCAATCGGAAATCGAAGCCACTTTTCTCGACATCGACAAGCCAACACTACGCCAAAAAATCCAATCTCTCGGCGGCAAACTACTCCAACCCGAAACCCTAATGCGCCGCACCATTTTTGATTCTGGAACGCATTCTTTTGTTCGTGTCCGCGATGAAGGTAATTGTATCACTATGACTTATAAATACTTCGCTGATATTTCACTTTCCGGCGCCAAAGAAATCAACCTCATTGTAAATAATTATAACAATGCAGTTAATCTTGTTAAAGCCTGTGGGCTTCAAATCAAAGCTCACCAAGAAACCTTACGCGAAGAATGGCAACTTGACGATGTCGAGCTCGATATTGATACCTGGCCCGGACTCCCTACCTACGTCGAGATCGAAGGTCCTAGCGAAGCCTCCGTCAAAACTGCTGCCGCCAAGCTCGGATTTGATTTTAAAGATGCGCATTTTGGCGCCGTAGATCAAATCTATCACTTCTATTACGGGGTCTCTCAAGACAAGGTTAATAATTGTGCCGAAATTGTCTTCGAAAAACTCCCGGTCTTCCTTGAAGGCAAAGCTCGACTACACTAATTTATGAACTTTCTGTCCTGACCTCCGTGTTCAATTTTCTTCCAAGTCACATTCTTAGAAAAAATCGCCATTAGCGCACAGGGAATATAAGTCACCAAATAAATCGGATTAAACAAAACCGCCTGCACTTTGATCGCTGAAGTAAATTCTGTCTTCTCGCGCCGAATCATAATCACCGTGACCACAGCTAACACCACATATACAACCATTACTATGCCCAAAATCCCCCACGGCAGCCACGACCCCCACCCCATCATACATAGATCAATCGAGAGTCCTACTAAGATACACAGAATTCCGATCACTGCCCAAATTGCCGGCTTCACACCCACGCATTCTTTACGCATGCTCCCTAGATTCCATCCACGTTTCCGTACCCTGAGTAGTGGAATATATTTATGCCGCGCCGCAAAATAACCTTTTACCCAGCGCACTCGCTGTGCCACGGTTTGACCAAATTTCGTCGGTTGTTCGTCATAAAACATCGCGTCTTCGTTATAGAATGTCTTCAGCCCGTGCAACGTCGCATACAACGATATTTCATAATCCTCCGTCAAGCTTCGAAATGGCCATCCTTGCCATTCCTCAATCAAATCTCCCGTCACAAAATATCCTGTACCGGAAAATATAATATTTGCATCATATTTCAATCGCCGATGATTACTCATTACATTAATCATCGAAAAAGTCAGACTCGAAACCGCAGCGATTACGTTTGCATTAGCATTTTTCGAATTACGATAACCAGTTGCAAGATCATATCCCATGCTATAACATTCCAGCATCTTCGCAATATAATCCGGCTCCAAAATATTATCTGCATCAAAAATAAAATATGCGTCGTAATGTCTGTCACTTTTCAGAATCTGCCGCACCGCATCATCCAAGGCAAATCCTTTACGTTGTTTTTTCAAATCTTCTCTCAACACTACCGTATTATCGTGTCGCCGGCAAATCTCAACCGTCGGATCATCTCGACGCTCCACAATCACATAAATATCCTTAGGGTTAATTTTCCAAGTCTGCTTCTCCAAACTTTTGAGCAAACCCTCAATCACCGCACTTTCTTCTCTCGCCGCTATCAATACCGCCACATTTTGTGGCTTTTCTCTCGCCACCAATTTCAAATGATTATCCTTAATCACGCAACGCGAATGTAGTAGCAAAATTCCCGCATAGACCAAACACAGAATTCCCACCAAGCTCATTTCTCTAAATCCTCATGCACCATATTTGGGAAAAACTGCCGCAAAAACTCATCATTATAATATGTGTCATAAAATTCTCCAATCGGCGTAAATGGCGCGATATGATTGTGCCGTAAAGTTTGTCGAATAATTGCCGTCCATGAAATCAGCATATCGAAAGCCATAAATACCACTAGCACTACGTAAATTATATTCCCGATCTTCACCGGAATTTTCTCCACTACTTCCGAGACAAAAGGATAAGCAATTTTCACTAAAACCAATCCTAAAATCCCCCAAACTACCATAAACGGGACCGTCGTTCGACCATTAATATTCAGAAAATAATTACTATAGTCCCACGACGTAGTATGCGTAAACACTTCTTGTAATAAACTCACTACATATTCCACTATTCCTCCAAGCAGCGACGCATATAAGAAAATCTGCCAATTCGTATATTTCTTGCGCAGTAACAAATACACCATCACCACTGCACCAAAGCCATAAATCACGTTAAACGGCCCGTAGATCACACCGCGGCGCACCGTCCACTCCCAACTTCCCGTCGCATACCACGTCTGCACACCATAAAGCAACTCCTCATAAATCGTCCCAATCACCGACCCCACCAAAAACACGAAAAATAATTTCTTAAAACACAACCCTTCCGCAAATTTTTCTTCGCACTTAGTCTGTTGTGGTAAATCCTGGGTACGCTGGACTTTTGCTTTCTGACTTTTCTGCTGCTTAGTTTTCTGCTTAGCCATCTTAGCTTCATTATACCATATTCCTTATGCTATAATTAAACTATGATTAAGTTTCACTTTTAGCCATGTCTCGTGCTATAATGAAAACAGATTTATTTTAAACAGTTGGAGGACCGTCTCATGATTATTCAAGATCTACTCAAGGATCAAATTGCTGTCGTCACTGGCGGCACTCGCGGTATCGGCTATGCCATCGTACAAAAGTTTCTTGAGCAAGGCGCCACTGTCATTCTTTTTGGCTCTCGCCAGTCCAGCGCCGAGGCGGCCATAGCCAAGCTTCATTCCGAAAATCCCGAGTATTCCGTCACCGGCCTCGCCCCCGACATCACCGACCTCACTAGCGTAGAACAGACCTTCTCTCAAATTGTCAAAGAGCACAAACGCATCGACATTCTCGTCAACAACGCCGGCATTTCCGCCCGCGATTCACTCTACGATTATTCCGAAGCCGATTTCGACAAGATTATGGATCTCAATGTCAAAGCTGTCTGGAATTGCACCAAAGCCGTCGCACCCTACATGCGCGACCAAGGTAGCGGATGCATTATTAACACCAGCTCCATGGTCAGCCTCTACGGTCAGCCCAGCGGCTGCGGTTATCCCGCTTCCAAATTCGCCGTCAATGGTCTCACCAAATCCCTCGCTCGCGAACTCGGCAAAGACCATATTCGCGTCAACGCTGTCGCCCCTGGCGTCACTCGCACCGACATGGTAGCCGCCCTACCCGAAGACATGGTAAGTCGTATTTCCGCCGACATCCCGCTCGGTCGCATCGGGGAACCAGTCGACATCGCCAACGCCTTCCTCTTTCTCGCCAGCCCTCTCGCCAGCTACATCACTGGCACCATTCTCAGCGTCGACGGCGCCACTCAAGTTTAGCTCAAAATCAGCAAAATCCCGCCGTTTTCTCCTTTTTGCCCAGTTTTGTGCCCGTTTTCTTGCAAAACTATTGACTTTTTAGATCAGCTGTGATATAATGATAAGAGAGGGGGCATATTTTTATGCTCAGTTCCTTAAAAAATTAGATAGAAAGAAGGTGTTTATTTTTGCGCAGAAGGAATGGTAACTACAGTGATTTCAACTCGCTGGGGTATCTCGCCGGGCTAATCGCTGCAATTGCAGTTTATGTCTTGGTTATCTTTCTCGTACTTGGCTCCAACGAAGACTCTCAGAAATCATATGAAAGCAAACTGGCATACAATGCTCGTGCTGAAGCCTTCAACGCTCAGCCAATTACATTTCGTTATGCTGTCTCTGAATTCTTTCCGGCTATCAATACCGAAGACTATCTCCTGTCAATACTTGAGATCGACGAGGAGTCACCCCGCGAAAGACTACCATTATACCTAGCGGGCTGGTCAATCATCATGATGATGGCCGTTTCGCTCTGTTTTTTGGTAAACTACTGGCAGGATTGTCGTACGGTCAGAATGGGAGGCAAATACTTCTTAGCCGATCTACCTTGGTACAAGCCTAAATATGGTTTCATTCTGATTCCAATGTTTGGCATACCATGGATCGTGCTACTGGTAAGTTTTGTGCGTATGAAGATCTTTGATCACAAAGAGGCCGTAAGCGATCGTCAACGAGCGGAAGCCATGCACCAGCATCAGCAACTTGCTGCTGAACGGGAGAACACCCCTTCAGCTGAAAGCGCTGAAGACGAGAGCTCAACCGCCAACAACGAGCCGCACATCGGCTACGCTGTAATCAAACGTCGCATCGATCCCAAAACCCGCGAGCAGTATATCGAGTTTGCCACCACCGGTGCCGTTGATGCATTTTACGGTCAACTTCATCAAAAACGCAGTTCGCTTTCCCAGCGTAAGTCCAAGCTGGAGGCGCTCCGCCACGAGATGGTCTCCACCCAAAAAGAAATGGGTGAAACTCAGGCCGAACTCCGCAGGCTCGAAACGATCGAGCCCCATCTTCGTGAGCAAATTACCTCAGAAAAGACTGAGACTTTTGCCCACGAATGGGAAGAAATCTGCCAAATGCGCGGTATCGTCGCACTAGAAATTGAAGACGACCGAATCCGCGCTAGGATAGAAGCTCGCGTGCCATACCAAAGCACAATTTATGATTTTGGTGATTTTCTGGTCACATTCAGAATCGGCAGCGGTAGTTCACTGTCTTGCAATGAAATCCGATCGGGCGTATTCGCTCACAGCGATACGGTTTACCGTCTCGGAAAAAGCGCATTTTGTTTCGGTGATCGCGATTCCGAGATCCAGGAGCACATTGACAACTGTCAAATCTGTGCAGCTCTGGCGCTCATCGTCGACTGTATTCACGCCGTCAATAAAGAGCACGAATCGCTAATACCAGCAACCTATTATGAAGCCAAAAAGGAGGAGGTAGGCCATGAAGGTTAAAATTCCACTCGATATCCTGCAGCAAATTCAAAATTATGTGAAATTTGCTGCACCGTATGAAGTCACCGGCATCGGTACGGTCAAAGTCGTACCTGGCCAAAGCAACTTAGCTGTAGATGGACGCTCGATCCGTAACACAGATGATTTCTTAGTTAGTGAAGTTTTTCTGCCCTCACAGCACAGTAGCACTGGATACTGCCGATTCGCCGACGATGCACTAAACAACATCATCCTCCATGTTATGGAGGATAGCCCGGAACGGGCTGCCGAACTGCGTTTTCGCTGGCACTCACATGGCAATGGCTCAGTTTTCTGGTCGCCAATTGACGAAGCCGACATCAGCGACTGGCGCAGTCCTTGGCTCCTCAGTCTGGTGACGAATGTGCAGGGCGAATATTTACTGCGCCTCGACACATTCGACGATCTACGTCTCACATTGCATGATTTGACACTCGAAGTAATCTTACCGGAAGACCCCAATCTGAAGGCTATTCATCGTCGGGAGATCACCGACAAAGTGAAAATTTTAAAGGAGGCGCCATATGAGAAACTTCAGCGACCAAACCCTGATCTTCAACCCTGATACTTGGGGCTGGCCCGTACATCTGATCGGAGCTGGCGGCATCAATAATCTCGTCGGTCCTTTGCTGGCCAAAACCGGCATTACCGAAATCCATGTTTGGGATAATGACGAACTTGAGGTTCGTAACTGTCCCACTGAAATTGCCTACAGTTATCAATCCGTCGGATACCCTAAAACTGCAGCCATGGCCGAAGCGATTTACCGCTTAACCGAGCCGGAATACAGTCCGGACTTTGCCGATCCTGGCTACCTGCCAATTGGCCCCGTCCATGTCCATCAGCATCAGCGGCGTATTTCTGCGCTTACTCCGGGACTTTCTGGAGTAGTGATTTGTGGCGTCGATTCGATGGCTTCACGTAAAGAAATCTGGAAAAACATCAAAGCCAACTTTCATAAGATCCCGCTTTATATCGATGGCCGTAGCGGCGGAGAGCAAACCATGCTTTTCACATTTTCACCGGTCGACTTCGAATGCGCTGACGCTTATGAAAATGGTTGGTTATACGATGACGACGAAGTCGCAACCTTGCCTTGCGGTGCGCGAAATATCGGTTATATTTCAGCCTACCTCGCAGCCGACATTACCCGTATCATTACGAGATTTCATCGGGGTCTCCCGATTGAATTCTATACACCAAAAACCTATGTCTAAAAGGAGGACAAAATCATGGCAAAGAACAACACGCATACCCCGTCCAGAGGCCCACAGCAGCTGCAGCATCAGCAGAATGGCACCAACCCCGAGACGGCCACCATCGACAAAACCGAAGCGATCGCTCATACTGAGGAAAATCCGGTCAAGCTCGACAAGGATCATACCGATACCGTCAGAGTTGTACTGGGCGCCGGCAATGCTCCAATCACCGTAGAGCTCAAAAAAGGCGACAGCATCCTCGACGTGATCAAACGGGCTGGCGGCAAGCTAAGCAGAGGCGACGCCGTCGCGGTCGGCAACCGTCGCATTGAGAAGCCTGCCAAAGAACCGGCTGACGCCAATACGACTATTGTCGTGACGGCGAAGCTGGCCAACGGCTAACTTTCTATCTCTTCAGCTCCGGGCCCCGCCCGGAGCATTTTTTATGCTATAATATATATTATATAGGAGGTATCGTGAACGAAATCAAATGTCCCCACTGCGGTAAAGTCTTTCAAGTCGACGAAACTGGCTTCGCCAGCATCATACGTCAAGTCCGTGACCATGAATTTGACAAAGAGCTCTCTGCTCGGCTTCACACCGCTGAAGAGTTAGCACGCAGCCAAGCCGAGAATCGTTTCAAAGACGATCTCGCCACCAAAGAAACCGAAATTTCTACCCTCAAAACCCGTGCTACTACCGCCATCAGCAAAAAAGACACCGAAATCGCCGAGCTCAAAGCCAAAATCCAAGCCAGCGAATCCGACAAACAGCTTGCGATTAATCAAGCCGTCACCAAAGTCGAAAAAGAACGCGACGAGCTCAAAAACGAACTTAGAATCAAAGATACTGAGAAGCAACTTCTCGAAACTTCACTCAAAGAAAAATACACCTCCGAACTACGCAGCAAGGACGAAATCATCGCTTACTACAAAGACATGAAAGCCAAAATGTCCACCAAGATGATCGGTGAGAGCCTTGAACAACACTGCGAAACCGAATTCAACAAGCTCCGACCCGCCGCATTTCCTCGTGCTTATTTTGAAAAAGACAATGCCGTGTCCAAAACCAGCGGCAGCAAAGGCGATTACATCTACCGCGAAACCGACGAAAACGACAACGAAATCATTTCTATCATGTTTGAAATGAAAAACGAAAACGAAACCACCGCCACTAAACACAAAAACGAACATTTCTTCAAAGAACTTGACAAAGATCGCCAAGAAAAACATTGTGAATACGCCGTACTTGTCTCCATGCTTGAATCCGACAGCGAGCTCTACAACGAAGGCATCGTCGATGTTTCATTTCAGTCTGGATTTCCCAAAATGTACGTCATTCGACCACAATTTTTCATCCCGTTGATTACTATCCTGCGCAATGCCACGATGAACGCTATGCAGTACAAATCCGAACTCGCTCTCGTCCGCGCCCAAAACATTGACATTACAGACTTCGAAGAACGCATTGACAAATGGAAGGGAAGCTTCGCTATCAATTCCGACCGCGCCAGTAAAAACTTCAACAAAGCTATCAAAGAAATCGAAGATAGCATCAAAAAACTTGAGAACACCCGTGACGCCCTCATCCAAACCGTCAAAAACTTTGAAACCGCCAACAAAAAACTTGACGACCTCACCATCAAACGCCTCACCCGCGGGAACCCCACCATGGCTGCCAAATTTGCCGAACTCAAAGAGTCAGTAGACAACTAGCTATCGAGTAGCGATTAAGCAAAACCAGAATGCAATAATACCACTCACCATCAGGCAGAACCAAAAATCCCAACCGCCGCAAAATAATCCAATAGTGTAGACCATTACCGAAAGTACAGCCGTCATCACTCCCCAAAACATAACTAAGCCAATGCCTAAGGTTGTTTTCTCTGCGGCTGTAGGCTTCCGCTGTAGCCGATGTGGACGCTCCCCATCCATCCGACCCATTTCATAATACCACCACGGATCAAAAGGGCTATTCATCCCCATAACCCATCTCGTCCAAAGTGTCACCCAGCACATCCTCCATTTCAGTAATTCCAAACCTCGCACTCGCCAAAACTTCATCGTCATCGATATCATCACGTCCCATCATGTCCATCGCATCTCCGAGCATATCCTCAATTTCCATTATATCTCGATCATCTACTCTAGTCATATTTTTCTCCTTTAAACTTATTATACAACATAATAGCCGTTATTATCTCTACGAAGATTCCAAGTTAGCAGTTTGAAATCCCCAATCAAAACACAAAAATTGAGTTCTTACGAACTCGATAATAAAATAGACGCCTAGCAAGTGTCTATAGAAAACCTTTACTGGTGAACCACAGTGCAGGAAGTTAGAACTACTATTAAAGATGAATTACTAAGTGGCAATCCAATATATTTTGTTTATGATAGAAGTAACTTTATTTATGGAATAAATTAGTGCAAGATGAGAACCATTATATTTTTGTAGTGTATTATATCGACCTTGTTGTTTTTTTGATGATTGACGCAAAACTAATACCCCCACCCCAAATATAACGAACCTAGTGTTACAGTACGGACAAAGTATATCAGTAGGCCATAAGCTCCATACGCTCTGATTAAATGTGGTATAGTATAGAAAGGAGTGTGCGATGAATTTATTAGAAAAACTCTCTAGCTACGAATTGCCCAATATGATTATTCCTGGATCGCTACTAAGCGCTCTGTTATGCTGGATATTCCGTATCGATGTAGCCATACTGAATACGGCAGTAGGCATCTTCGTTTTTATTTGTACGGCCTATGTGCTGGGATTAGTTGCGTCGAGATTTGGGTCTTTGATCATAGAGCCTGTAGCCAAAAGTTGCAATTTCATCCAATGGACTGATTATGCAAACTATTGCAAGGCGGAGACGAAGGATCAAAAAATATCTGTATTAATGTCATATATGAACTTATATCGCACTTTATCTTCTGCTGGTATAATAATGATTATTGGCTTGGTATATGAATCCACTAAACCAACAACTATACCAGTCGATTTGATGGCTTGGCTTTGTTTGTTATTTTCATTTCTGTTCTTAATATCTTATAAAAAACAAGCGGCGTATGTAGTTAAGCGCGTCGAGAGCGTCGTTGGGCGAAAAAAGAAATGAATGGAGCGAACAAAAAATGAAGAAAATGGTCGTTTTCAATGTTGGTGGAGGACTCTGTTCGTATATAGAAGTGGATGGGATATCGGTTTTGGTGGATGTTGGTAAAAGTAGTACCTTCAACCCTGTCACGGATTTTTTACTACCATACTATACTAAAACAGGTAAGGCGCAGTCGGAAAAAGATGGCAATAAGTTTGTTATGGACCAATTAATAATAAGTCATCCCCATAATGACCATATATCCGCAATTGCTGACTACTCGGAAAATTTCGAGGCAGGATACATCACTTGCCCGAATGATCGTAATAGTGCCGAATATACGTATCTCAATATAGACTGGGACTTGTTTTTCCCCGATGGGGGTATAAATAGCAATGACAATGCAAAAGTTCTCAGAGATATGTATGCAGAACGCAAACCACCGCTAGAGACTGTGATAAAAGGAACGAATGGATTAGATAAGCAATACTTGTATTTTTTACCGCCACAAATGGTCTCAGATACAGAAGAGTTGCATTCCAACGGAGAAACCTACGCTAATAATATTAGCTTAGCCACAATGTTCACCATTAATGGAACTCACGTATTATTTCCTGGAGACATTATGAAAGAGGGGATGGGCTATTTGCTGAAAAATACTAATTTAGCAAAGGGGGTTCAGGCTGGAATTGATATACTAATTGCACCACATCACGGTCTTAGATCCGCCTTTTCAACAGAATTATTTCAAAATATGCCTAATGGCCGAACAAAATGTTTAAATATTATATCTGAGAAAATGAACAATATAGCTGAGAATCGCGAAGTTGACTGTCGCTATGCGAGCGAGGAGTATTGTTCTGGAATTAATAACCTCGGAACATTTCAATCTTTAGCGCGGCAGCGAAAAACTTCAAATGGTCACATTTGTGTAGATTTTCGATGCGAGAAGGAGCCAGAATTCTTTATTACGAACAATTCCGATGATTTACTGGAATGGTTTATGTATTTTACTGGAATGGTTTATGTATTAATCTAAAAAGAAGCCTCTACGGAAGGTGACTAACGCACCGTGCAGAAGCTTCGATAACTTTATTATAGCAAACTCCTAAGAAATGTCAATAACTTGACCGTGGCGGTTTATAAATTTAATCTTCTCGATCTCCTTAATTTCAGCAAAGCGCTTCCTGAGTTCACGCTCGATGGCCTTATCTGGAACATATTTCATCCTACGAGAATCAAATACGATTCGGCAAGATTGCCATTTACCACGCTTTAGATTTCTTTCGACGGACTTAATGTTGCTCGCCTTTGGAGCTTTCATTTCCAAAGTACTGCCATCTATTAAACAATCAGCGGTCTGCTTGCCTTTCTGATCTATGGCTTTAAGAAATTCAACAATATGCCCATAGCGGATTAGCACTTTCGCAGATTCGAGTTCGTGTGGCCAGACATCTACACCGTCGGGAATAATAATTTTGCCAACATTCTTCATAGGTTAATTATAACATTAACTGGGGTAGTTTTACGGGTTTTCTTATACATTCCACTGTTGATAAACAACCTCGGGGCAGAGCCCTCAGCGCCGAACCTCCGTTCGTGCGCTGCCCAGATTACTCGCAAGCTTGTACGTCTGGCGAGGTTTTCTGTTTGTTCTAGTCAAACAAAGTCAGCTGCCCACGGTAAAACCGATGATATTCTTTC
>CANBER010000014.1 GCA_947367795.1 uncultured Candidatus Saccharibacteria bacterium | reverse complement strand
GACCAGCCGTAACCATTGATGCCGAAGTTCCTCAGAGAACCGTGGCTCAGAAGGACGATCCCACTACGGACGAAGGATAGAGGCTTCAAGTGAAAGACCCCAGATAAACTGGGGCCTTGACGCACTATTTCCGACTATGGTTCCCGTGCAAGCCGTATGGCGAGCACGCAGCCTGCAGGGATAAATATGATTAGGGTCATAAGAGGCGCAAAATGCAAGTTAAGGTCTGCAGCTTTGCCGATGATACTAACTGCCGGAACATAGACTAATTGTCCTGCGACGTGAGCAAGTGAAACTACTGAAGTTTGCTCCGCAGCTGGAGCTTCGCTCTGTATCAACGTAGATAGAGTTGCTCCGGTCCATCCCTGAACAATGCCGGCTGCGAAATATAGCCAAACCGTGTAAATGGAAATGTTCCAGGATAATACACCCATAGCGATGGACATAATAAATAGTGGTATAGCTAAAATTTGCCAGGGGTGTAGTCTGGGAGCATAGTGACTAGCTAGATACGAACCGCAGATAGCAAAGAGCGAGTTGATAGCCCATGCTAATGATACAACCGCAAGAGGTACGCCAGCATACAGTAAAATAGGCGTATAGACCCAAATGATACCATGAGTCATCTCCCTCCCAATAGCATAAACTAGAATACGTAAGCGTATACGATGATTATGCCAGCAGGAAGTAGCGATACGGAACATATCTTGGAGTGGATTGCGATACTGTGCCACAAGACGCTCACTATCATCGATAATTAGCATGTTAATAATCCCTCCGATGAACTGCGGTATGCTAGAAAGGGCAATGGCTAGGCGAAAGCTAATGGCGCCGATAGGCCCACCAAGGAGCACTAGAGCCAGTGTGCAAAGATTGCGCAATAAATTTAACCGTGCAACTTGTTGACGAAAATAAGATTCGCTTTGACTAATCTGCCCGGAAAAATGCTTCACTAGACTTAAGTCTACGCCCTGGCTGAGAGCATGGAATAATCCTAATAGACATTCGCATACTACAGCGCCCGCAAAGCCATGGATTTGCGAGTACAGTAAGAAACTAATTGCACCACCAATATCTCCGACAACGTTTGCCCACTTACGTCCAAAACGGTCGGCAACCCACCCAGCGGGTAGGTTCAAAAACGAAATCACGATAGTGAAAATTGCTTGAGATAGAGCAATTTCAGCCTGCGTCATACCAAGTGAGAGATAGAATGGCGTCATGATGGACATTGAGATAAGTCCCGCCGTGATGGATGATTCAAACATAATCAGAAAAAGATTACGCTTCGCTTGGGTTTGCCGACGAGTATTTCGGGGTTGCTGTAAATTCAGTACACGATGGTTAATAAATAGCATTTTGTCCTCCTTTTCGGAAAATAGTTTTTAAGGTGCAGTAGCCGTGATGAATATACGGCTAGAAAAATCCCGAGGGCGGTCGGGACTTTTCTAGAAAGAAATGAATCAATTTAGACAGTTACAGAATAAATCGTAAGTGTTTCCATATAACTCTGATTCGAAGAAAATATATTAATCCCGCACATTCAGTAGAGATGCCAAACCGAGGCCAAAATTATTGGACTCTGTAAACATACAATACCAGTGTGCAAAATTAATAATACACATACTCTCATTGTATCACACATTATCAAAAAAGTCAAGCTTTTTCTGCAATTTCGCACAGAAGAGCTTGACTATTGTACCTAAATATTATCTAGCGTGCCAAAATTAGCTATTTGAGGCTAAATTAGGCAGTCTTTTTCTTAAGAGTAAGGAAGCCGTTGCGGGGGTTTTCGTTTACCACGCGATCTTCTGGTAAATCACACGGGGTACCTTTGCCACCCTCAGCGGTCTTAGTGAAGAAATAGATCGTCTGTGGTTTGCCACCGCGCAAAGTAACTTCAGACTTGTGTAAGTAGTAGGTAATGCCTTTACTGTTGGTATGTTCGTAGGCCATGAGGTCCCTCCTTAAAATTTGTTATATCTTTATCTTAAGTCGAGACAGGGGGAGTGTCAAGGGGTTTTCCCCGAAAAAAACACAAAATCATACAAGCATGAGGGATTTTGGAAGATTTCGAGGATAAGCGAGATCGACGCAGACTGGCTAATGCCGCTTGACAAACAGGAGGGCAACTTCGAGAATACACCAAATCACGAGGCGAATAAGGATGATCGCGATAATAATCAGACAGGCAAGGACGGCCCATCCCGCCCAAGAGGGGGCCCAAAGTGGCGAGGCGTAGTTGATGCGGTAAAGCTCAGTCGAGGGGACGTCAGCGGTGAGCTGAGCACTGAGGTTGTCACTGGCGGGATATTTGCTAAGTTCAGAAGTCCAGCATTCAAGATAGCTGGGATGATTCCAGGTCCAGCCGTTAGCGATGGCCTGAGGACGGCAAATAGCTGAAACGGCAGCGTAAATATTACCATTAGGATTAGAATCGTCTGTAATCTGAGATTCGGCAGCTTCGATCGCCGCATTAGCAGCACGGAGGTACTGGTGCTCGAGATAGAAAGGTCCGGTACCGAAAATGAGGGATTGGACGCCGTTTGATTCGACGACATTTACAACAATGTGAGTAAAAACGAAATCTTGAAGTTTTTCAAGATTAGCGCGAAGAGCAGTCTCGTCGCCACTAGCGTCAGCTTCTAGGACTGCGGTGCGTAGGCTAGTCATTTGGAGATGATCGAGACGGAGCAGAGTTGCGGTGACAAAAATGAGCGGAATCAGAATTAGTAAAAGCTGCCAGTTGCGAACAGAACCGAAACGACGCAGAAGCTGGCGAAGATGATTCGATTTTTTACCACCCATAGATATGACTATTATAACACGCCAAAGCGGAAACGGAAAAAGTAATTCCCTACCGGGAGCAGAGGACTGTGATATAATTGTGATATGAAGGTATATATTTCTGGAATATCTGGGACCGGGATGGGGCCGCTCGCATTGATGGCTCAGAGCGCAGGAATGACAGTGTTTGGGTCAGATCTGGCTGCTGGGGCCGTAACAAACGATTTAGTAAGTCAGGGTATCCAGATGTGCTTGGGAGTGCAGGACGGTGAATTTTTGAAGGCAAGAGCGAAGGATGAGGGGGTGGATTGGTTTGTGTATACTTCAGCGTTGCCGGAGGACCATCCGGAGCTGTTGATGGCGAAAAAATTGAAGTTGAAAATCTCGAAGCGAGATGAATTTCTAAATTATTTGATTAAAAAACTGAAACTGAAGCTAATTGCCGTGGCTGGGACACATGGAAAAACTACAACTACGGCTATGATTGTTTGGGCGGCGCAACAGCTGGGGATGCCGATCTCTTATATTATTGGCACAACCTTGCCTTTCGCGCCGGCAGGTCATTATGATCCGAAATCGGAATATTTTATTTATGAGGCGGATGAATATGATAGGAATTTTTTGGCATTTCATCCATGGTTGGCGGTGATTCCGACGATTTCTTATGATCACCCGGATATTTATCCGACAGTTGAAGAGTATCAAGAAGCGTTTCGGCAATTTGAAGCACAGAGCAAACATGTAATACACGGCGATGAGATTGCCGTAGGGCTGACGTTAGCAGGTGAAGCTCGACGGTATGACGCAACTCTAGCCGTCGATGCAATGGAGTTGATCTTGCCGAAGCTTAAAGGACTAAAAAGACTGACTGCAAAAATGCAGCATAAAAAACTGGTCGAGATTATGAATCAGTTTCCAGGTGTGGGACGGAGGTTTGAGCAAGTCTCAGAGGGATACTATTCGGATTATGCACACCACCCTGAGGAAGTTGGAGCCACGGTAGAGATTGCTCTAGAGGAGGCGGATCGGCGCGGACTTAAAGGGGTCGTCGCAGTGTATGAACCGCATCAGAACAGTCGGCAAACTGAGCTGGCGAAAGAATATGCAGGAGCGTTTCAGGGAATAGAGAAATTGTACTGGGTGCCAACATATTTGACGCGCGAGGATCCGAAGCTTAAAGTACTGGCACCGAAAGACTTTATTGAAAACCTCGAAAATAAAAAGATCGCTGAGGCGAGTGAATTGGACGAGGAATTGGCGGACAAACTCAAGAACTGGCGTAAAAAGGGTTATTTGATACTATTGATGTCGGCAGGTCCGGCTGATGCGTGGATTCGGAAATTGGTGTATGCTGGGAATCAGGATTCGGCCGCGACACAGCTGGTCCATGCGCCAAGAAATGCAAGTGAGGGGGAATAGAGGGTTTATTCTTTGGTGTTACTGTTGGTAATACCAAGCGACTCGTCGGAGAGGGGTCCGGGGGCATAAGGATCGGAGAATTCATCAATGCGTTCATTGATCTTTTGAAGTTCTTTGAGATATTGATCAAGCTCGGCCCTGTCTAGAGCCCCGCTGTCCGGAAAAACAAAAGTAGTCGCTTCGGGAGTCTCGGAAGCCTCTTCTTCGTCAGGAAGATATCCGGGGCGAGATCGATCAAGATAAATGTCACCAGAGAGACGATACATCATCAGACTAGTGGAAGTAGTGAGGCCGGCGATACAAATAGCGCCGATGCCCAGAATTGTAAGATTACGACCGCCGGAAGTCATAAGGAATTCCTCAATTTAAGTACAGCGTCGTACTGTGCATGTGCGAGCCGCGACATTTTAATAGCTGAGTCGTGAAGAGTAGCACGCTTCTTACGAACTTCAATTAAGCGATCATAAAATTCATCAGGATGCGACTGACAATCAACCGCGATTAGTGACTCGAGATCGCGCATGTAAGTAGTATAAGCATCGCGAAAATGCGACTGCTGACTAGTAAAATCTGCCTGGATGTCAGATAGCGTGGCCCGGTTATTTTTGACTAGACGAAGGTTAAGTGGAGTAATAAATTTAGTAGCAATAGTTTCGTAGGATGTACCAAGATAGGTACGAACTTTGGAATCGGCTTTCTGGAGGCGGCTAAGCGATTGGCGGATGGCTGGGCAATTCTGCATAATCGAGTCACGCTCAGCGTCACTTAGCGCAGAAGAGCTCTCCACAGCCGTTAAGTTCAGGGAGAAACAGAGCATGAGAAAAGCAACTAGGCATGCTCCAATGTTGAATTTATGATGTAGACTATTTGTAGAGACCATTATGTTTTTTCCCATCGTAAATTAGGGTCGGAATTCCTTTGGCGTGAATACGATCTTCTACCACGTTTTTAATCTCGTTCATAATTTCATCAACGCGTTCACTGTGGGCAGCCTCTGAGATCTGCTTGATTAAGTTAGCCTTGGCGCCAAAATCTTTGAGCCAGGATTGAAGGAGCTTCTCGGCTTCATCTGCAGATGAATTTTGTAGTACAGACTGGAAGCTAATACCATCAGAATTCGATCCTGTAAAGATTTGGTCAAGGATGCGGCTGGCATAATCATCCGCATCAAGAAGGTTAGCTGCATGAATATAACGCGCAATCAAATCAGAATTATTGAATTTATAGCCGCCATCAGGAAGCTGGATCGGATAAACCATGAGTACGGTATTATAACGGTCAAAGAAACTATCTGATTTCTGATTGCGGTAGGATTGAATACAAACTAAGCATCCTGGATCGAAGATGTCTAGGGCGAGAGGCTTCCCTTCTTGGTATGGCGTAGCAAAACTGTAGGGCTCGACCAGATAGTCTTCGGCTTCCCAACTATGAAAACGGTCAGGGATGTTGGCGAAAATTTCACCCCATTCGGAGAACCAGCGACCAGTCCATTCGACTGGATTGCGTGGCTCCACTGAGTCAATGCCACAAATTTCTGCTCCGAGTGCACAACTTTCTGGGATAGAAACATTGCAGGTGCCAAAAACCCAAATTGCGAGTAAGGCCTTGACGGATTCAACTAAGGACCAGACAGTAATAACGACAATCAAAACTGAACCGACTTCAATGGCCGTACCCAGCGGTGCAACCCATCTAGGGTGACGGAGTACGATACGGCTGAGCATGGAATTTTTGACATCATCTTTAAAATTGGTTTCGCACTTTTGTAGGCGAACTTTTTTCCCGACACAACCCCAGGCTTTCTTGAAAACGGTCCAGTATTTACGACCGATATCTGGACGAAAAATACTGAGGAATGCAACAAAAACACCAACCAGAGCCAAGATAATAAATGCTGCAATGCAAACCATGGGTTTATTATAGCACGAAATGAGCAACTAATCTTCGAGATCAGTGGTTGTAATATGTACCGCTTCGAGATCAGAATCATCTACTACGGAGGGGGAATCCATCATCAGGTCAATACCAGAGCCATTCTTGGGAAATGCTACGATATCACGGATGCTATCAGCGTCAAGTAGTTCCATAAGCATACGATCAATACCAAAAGCGCAACCGGCATGAGGAGGAGCACCAAATTTGAATGCATTCAAGATGCCACTAAACCGCTTACTAACTTCCTCGCGCGAATATCCCAAAATACCAAAGGCCTCAAAAGTAATTTCTGGGTCATAGTTACGGACGGCGCCAGAGCAAAGCTCGAGGCCATTTACGGCCATATCATATTGATCTGCAATAATATCAAGCTTATTTTCGGTCTCACGTAAAGCTTTGAGCCCGCCATTGGGCATAGAGAACGGATTGTGGCAAAAATCAATCTTGCCGGTTGCTTCATCCTGCTCGTAAAGTGGAAAGTCGATAATCCAACAGAGGGCCACCTGCTGAGGATCTTTAAGGCCAAGCGCGTCGGCAAAGGCGCTGCGCATTACGCCGAGGACTTTGTTGACCTTTTGGCGAAGATCGGCACCGAAGAAAACTGCATCTCCATCGACCGCCCCGGTTTTGGCCTGGATAGCTTGGAGTTCGGTATCCTTGAGAAATTTCGCAATCGGACTGCGGACGGCGCCATCCTCATAGATAATATAAGCTAAGCCACCAGCGCCATTTTTGCGCGCTAGCTCAGTAAACTCGTCGATCTGCTTGCGTGTAAACTTACTACCGCCAGGAACACGAATGGCTTTGACACACGGAGTTTGAAAGACCTTGAATTCGCAGTCTTCAAGCTCATCGGTCAAATCAATTAATTCTAGACCATAGCGTAAATCGGGTTTGTCAGTACCATATTTATTCATGGCTTCAGCATAGGTGATACGTGGAACATCCTCGGAAACGAGCTTTTTGCCCGCAAATTCCTGGACGAGCTTTTTAATAAGCGGCTCCATAGTCTGGCGAACAACTTCTCCGTCTTCGACGAATGCCATCTCGCAGTCAAGTTGATAAAAATCACCATATAACCGATCGGCACGCGGATCCTCATCGCGGAAACAGGGGGCAATTTGGTAGTAACGCGGAACGCCGCCTACCATGAGGAGCTGCTTGAACTGCTGTGGGGCCTGAGGCAAGGCGTAAAACTTGCCGGGATGAAGACGAGACGGGATTAGAAAATCACGTGCACCCTCGGGAGAAGAGTTAGCCAGGATTGGTGTTGTGATCTCGATAAAACCATGCTCGTCCATATACTGACGCATGATGCGATAATATTCGGCTCGGCGTTTGAGCATATTTTGCATACTTGGACGGCGCAAATCAAGATAGCGATATTTGAGGCGCAGCTCTTCGCTGGAAGTGCTACCTTCATCATGAGTATTGACCGGAACTGGTTCAGAACGATTGAGAATTTCCAGGGAATCCACAACAATTTCGATAGTGCCGGTAGGTAAATTCGGGTTTTGAAGTTCTGGAGCGCGCTCACGCACGACGCCAGTGGCCGAAATGACAAATTCGTCACGGAGCGACTCAGAAACTTCGAATGCCTCTTTAGCATCAGGAGTAATTACCAATTGAATAATACCGGTATGGTCACGCAGATCGATAAAAATTAAACCACCGTGGTCGCGACGGGAATTAACCCAGCCAGATACTTGTACTTTTTTACCAATTTCAGTCTGTAGATTTGTAGCTAAACTTCTCATTTTATTATTATACCACAAAACCGACTTAAGGAGTACGGTTTTTGGTAGTCTTATTGACAGCCCAATACTCTACGTCGACGAATCGATCTGTGGCGTAAACTAGGCGATCATCTTCAGAAAAATTACGCACGTTTTTGTTGAAGAAATAGGTGAGACTGGCCTGATAAATACCGATCGCCGGGACATCATTCACCCAATAACGAAGGAACGATTCGTATTTAGTTTTACGCAGGGATTCGTTCATAGTGCTACGTGCGCCTAAGATCAGGTCATCTACGAGGGCGTTCCGGTAGTTAGATAAGTTCAGGCCAGATGTGGAGGCTTGAGAGGAATGATAATATGCAAAGAGATCTGGATTGGCACCGAGACCAACCTCGTAGAGCAAGATGTCGTAGTTGCGGGGGCGGATCACATTCATAAAGAATTCTTGGCCAGGGTTATAGACGGATAGTTCAACACTAAAGCCGAGCCGTTCGAGCTGCGACTCGAATTCATTGGCTAATTCTGGAAAATATCCACTACTAATAGTCGCAAGACGAATAGTCTGCCCGGCAGCTCCGGCGTTATTGATAGTTTGCTTGGCCGCTTCCAAATTATATTCTGGAATAGCAGGATAATTATCAAGTTCGATTTCAGATTTCAGGATAGGATAATTCAGCGGTTCTTCACCATCCAAAACACTACGTACTTGATTGATATTAATTCCCTGTTGAATAGCCTGACGGACTGAAACTTGGCTAAGTACAGGGCTAGTAGTGTTCAAAAAGGCATAAACGCCATTAGCAATCGTGGTTTGTTTTTCATAGACTAGATCGCTTGATAATAAAACATCGTCCATTGGTGTCAGCTCAGCCGTTGCTGTCACTTCGCCAATAGACAAGGCATCAACGATGTTTGCGGCCTCGGAATAGGTGCGGATAGCAAAGCTATTGAGCATTGGGGCGCCCTTATAATAATTTGGGTTAGCCGTCAGGTAAACGATTCGGTCGCCGCTGGTGTCAATGTTTTGAGTAGCGTTAAAAGTGAACGCTCCAGAAGTAATAGGATTAGTGTTAAAAGAATGCTCGAGGAGTTTGCTTGGAGCCACACCGGAAAGAATATGCGATGGCAGAATAGGTAGGTCGAGGGTAGCAGCAAAATCCGCGTAGGGAGATGGCAAGGTAAAAACAATACTATTTTCCACACGATCGACAGCAACGCCGGAGAAATTAGTTGAGTAACTGGTGTTGATGGTGGCGTCTTTGGTTAGATTAATCGTATATAAAACATCGTCGAGAGTAATTGGTTCACCATCGGACCATTTTAAGCCTTCTTTGAGGGCAACAGTCCAGACTTTGCCAGTCTCGTCTGGCACGATTGATGATGCCAGTCCTAGACCGACGTGACCCGAATAATCGATCGTGGCAAGTGTAGCAAACATAAGCTTAGATAAAACCCGTTCGCTATTGGTGGTAGCAAAGAGCGGGTTGAGGGAGCCGATGTTCCCAACGGTAGCTTCAATATAAGTACCGCCGTCGGTATAGGCTTGGACGGAATAGGATTGATTGTACCAAAATAATTGAGTCAGCGCAAGCGATATTATAACCACGACTAGTAGGCACCATTCCAGAATTAGTAATCGGACACGCCGAGCGTTGGGGAGACGGCTAATGAGATTCTCTTGAATGTGCTCGCGACTGCCTTCTTTGGCTTGGGAGGAAAAACGTTCCCACTTTTTGGCGATTTTTTGCCCACGCTTTTTGAAAGTTTGTCTCATAACTTATAGGAGGCCTACATAGGAATTAACAATAGACAAAGAATCGAGAGGATAAAGACCAAAACACAAACAATGGTGGCATTGAAGAGTGATTTTTCGAGGCCACGGCGGGTAGTATAGAGCTCACCCGAAGCACCGAACCCAGCCCCTAGCGAAGCCCCTCGCTGCTGCAAAAGAATAAGCAAAATCGACAAGACGGCCGAGACGAAAGTCAAACTCTGAAAGAATGTTCCCAAATCCATAATTATCCTTTATTATACTCCGTGCGCTCGTAAAAATCAATATCTAAGCTCGCTTAGATGAATAAGTTTAGGATAGCGTTAATAACGCTAAGTATCACACTGGAAAGTGCAGCACCGAGTACGGACATTTCAACGCCGGGCAAAATATAGATCGTGAAGAAGACCATAGCAGTATTGATGACCAGGGTGGAAATCCCCATTGTGAGGATGGCGAGCGGTAGAGCCAGCATTTTAAGGAGTGGCTTGACGATGGAATTAACGAGCGAAAAGATGAGCCCGGCCGCAACATAAAGCACCCACGGTGCGGAAAAGGCCTCGGTGGAAGTGATCTTGCCGAACCAGGTGATACAAAGATACATGCCTAGGCTAGAGGCAGCCCAACGCAAAATAAAGATAAAAATTTGTTTCTTGATCATATTATATATTATAGCACAAACTGAAAATTAATTTATTTAAGCATATTCTTGCGTTTGAGGAGCGTATGATAGGTAATGGCAAAACGATGTGCCTCCTCATCAATACGCGCGATGAGTTTGGCCACATGAGAATCGCCGGGAAGAAGGGCTGGACGAAAGCCCTCACCATCCGGCACAATAATGCGCACGGCAGCATTACGGGTGTGATCTCCGGATTTATCGCGGCCAATCAGCGGGATGTTGTGAGCAGAAAATAGGTCCTGAACGGCGCCAAGTTGGGGAATACCTCCATCGAGGATAACAAGGTTAGGATATTCCCACTCGGTATGACGCAAGCGACGTTCGACCACCTCACGCAGATTCCCAGCATCGTCATTCTTTTGGTGTCGTAATTTAAATTTGCGATATTCAGAGCGGTCAGAAGCACCATTCGTAAAAACTACCATCGAGCCCACTACATTTGTGCCGGACTGATGCGAAATATCGTAGCCTTCAATACGGCGTGGCGGTTCGGCTAAATTTAACATTTTTTGTAGCTCGACTAGAGCTTGATCTGAAGAAATGTCCAGAAATTCTTTGTCTGAGAAAACGATCTTTTTTTGGAGCTCACGCAAACCGAAAAGTTGCGAACGTAGTTCAGCAGCTTCTTCGAACTTTTGTGCAGTCGCCGCACGTTGCATTTGTTTCTCGAGATCTTTCATAAGCTTGTGGCGACCGCCCTCGAGATATAAACGCAGCTTACGTAGGTTTTTCTTATACTCGGTTGGTGTAGTTTTACCAATTTCTATGCCCGGCGTGAGTCCAAGATCGGTATGCAGAGTCTTTTTACCGTCATAGGGTTTATCATAGTATGGGAAAATTTTACGCAAAATACGCAAGGCCTTTTCGACGGCAGTTTTACCATAAAATGGCCCGATGTAGGTCGCCTTATCGTCTTGCGGCGTGCGCGTAAAACTGATATATGGGACCTCGGACTTCATGTCGATGCGGACATAGCTGACGGTTTTGTCGTCACGAAGTAGGATATTCCATTTTGGCATATAGCGTTTAATCATTTCTGATTCGAGGAAAAGTGCATCGATTTCTGTATCAACGACGATCCAATCAGTATCAGCAATTTCTCGCACTAAAGCTTCGGTTTTAGGATCTTTGGGTGTTTTATGAAAATATTGGCGTACTCGATTTTTGAGCACAGCAGCTTTGCCTACATAAATAATCTTTCCATCGGTGCCCTTATGAAAATAAACACCGGGCGCAGCGGGTAAGGTCTTGAGCTTTTCGAGGAGCTGGTCCCGCATTTCAATCGTCACGGGCGCAAGCTCGGAAGGATCTGTGTGATTTTTCATATACTATATATTATACTATATTCTGATAGCTAGGGCAAAGTTTTAATCTCGATAAGGACGTAGGGTCTGAGAAGATTATTTTTGTTTCGGTGTCTGGTTGAAAGATAAGTCCTGATAGGCAGCGAGGATGATCTCCTGGAGCTTAGCGTGGTCGTCGAGGTCTTCGAGATAGAACATAGTGCGCTTAGCTGTAGAATAAGGGGTAACTTGTGGCAAGTCAAACTTAGCTAGTGATGGGACTTCTTTGAGAAGCAATCTTTCATCATAGATACCGCCGATCAGGACACCGTCACAATAAATAAGATATTCGCCCATCATGGGTCTAGTGGTAATATTCGGGAGATCGCTCAGCTGGTCGACAACATAATTACAAAAGTCTTTGCTAGTTGACATGAATTAGTTCCTTACGGTTTTAGTTCTAACAATTGATAGCGAGAGAGATCGACGCGGCCATCTTTAACTTCGATCCCATCTTGTTTGAGCCTTTCAGCTTGGGCTTTGATGCCGCCGAAGACATAATGACAAGATAGCCCACCGCTTGCATTGACGACTCTATAGCATGGGTAAAGATCGCCATCTTGATTTTGGTGCAGAATATTTCCAACTGCGCGGGCTGCGTTAGGATGGCCAATGGCTTTTGCAATTTGAGCATAGGTAGCCACTCTGCCTCGAGGTATATGCATCAAGCAGGCTAAGACCTGCTGTTTAAACTCGCTATTTGCGGACATCTTGAATAATCTTTTCGATGAGGTTCAACATCTCTGCCGAACTGGAATAGGTGAGAACGTGGTCCGTTACGGCGTAGATTGAGCCGGATGGACGAATATCTTGTCGACAAAGACAATAAATTGGCACTTGATCATCAGCCGCCCAGCCAAGTTCGATGCCAAGTCCGGTGGCAGGATAACTAACCTCGGCAATCATTAGGTCGAGTTTGCGGTAAAAATCGCGAGAATGCTTAGGATCATGGGATGGTTCGTGTGGCAAAATAATGTCGTCTTGTGGCAAATTCGTATCCTCGCGAATTGGAGTATAAAGCTCGGTTTGATAGTCGAATTCACGAGAGTGGGCGATGTAGATTTTCATATCTATATGATAGCATAAACTACTGGTGCTGTATAGGAGCTACACGGTTAAGTCTATAGAGTTGTAGTCCTGATAATAGCGTACGGCTGCGGCGGTGAATTTGAGGACACAATAATCCGGGTCAGTGTTGTTCTCGTAAAATATCGTATCCATGTCGCGCCATACTTCATCTTTGACCGCCTGATCATAAATTACCTCAACTGTTCCGGTAAAAGCAATTCCACGATATAGTGGCCGGTCATAAAAATACAAACCGGCCTTGGGATTTGCCAGTAGGGCAGCGACCTTATTAGAGCGGCGATTCGTAGTAAGATAGAATTCTTTTAGTCCCTGACGCTTGCGCGGGTTTAGCATAGTACGAGTGGTAGGAAAGCCCTTTGCATCAATAAAACTTAGGAAGCAGACTTCCTGTTTATCAATGAGTTTGCCAATAGTTGATTCATAATTCTCCATAAAACCTCCTTAGTACTGCGTTTATGCGTTTATGCGTTTATGTTATTACTATATTTTTCTAGTCTCTCGCGTAATTGCTTGATCGCCCGGCCCCGATGAGATACACGATTCTTTTCCTCTTCCGAAGCTTCGCCGAAAGTTTTATTTAAGTCTTGCGAAAAGAAAATTGAGTCATAAGCGAAGCCGCCGTCACCTTGTTCGGTTGCAGTAATTTCTCCAAACGTTTCACCAATCACGCTTTCGTTATGGCCGTCTGGATAAATGATTGCGATCGCGCAAACAAATTTGGCATCGCGTGTTTTGCCAGACAGTTCTTGTAGCAATTTGGCGCGATTCGCAACATCATTACCATGACCTCCGGCATACCGTGCACTAAGGATACCTGGTGCTCCGTCCAGTGCATCAACCACCAAACCACTATCTTCCGCTACTATGATACAATCCGGCTTTGCTAGAAAATCATAAATTGCCCGAGCTTTAATCATAGCATTTTCGGTAAAAGTTCTACCATTTTCTTCAATTTCGTCAGTAAAGCCAATACCTGGAAGTGTTATAATTTGATAATCTGATAAAATTTTCTGGTATTCGGATAATTTATGTCGATTACTAGTGGCTAGTATGATTTTCATTGTGTGCCTCCTTGGTCTTTATTATACCATGGTTTATGTAAGGTTGATGTTTTAGCATTATAGTGGTGCAGAGACGAAAAGCCACCCGTTTGGGTGGCTTACTCGTATAATTTGGCACCTTGCTAGTTTCCCGCTTGTGGCAGTATAATCGCCGCTACTGGGCTTGACTTCTGTGTTCGGAATGGGAACAGGTATTTCCCCAGCGCTATGGGCACCAAGTAAGCTAAGAGACAATTCTTTGGAAAAGAATTTTCTCTTCCTCTTTAAGAAAATAGCTCTATTTTCTCTTAGACCAGTTGATGTCCATAAAGGTGGATGATTGTAAAACGTTTCTCGGTATTTAAATCGAATACCGATTGCTAGTTAAGTATACCAGATCGTTATGATTCTTGTCAAGAGAATACTCGAAGGTTTCTGAAACACGAACCAAACGATCTGAGCATAAAAAGGCGATGGATCTTTTAGTACGCTTCGGCTCCATATGTTGCCATACTTCCACCTTGCGCCTATCAACCAGATCTTCTTTCTGGGATCTCATAGGGAATTCTTATCTTGGAGTGGGCTTCGCGCTTAATATGCTTTCAGCGCTTATCTCTTCCGAACATAGCTACTCGGCAATGCAGCAGGTGGCCACAACCGATACACTAGAGGTTCGTTCACTTCGGTCCTCTCGTACTAGAAGCAAATCTCCTCAAAATTCCTGACGATCATGCCGGATATAAACCGAACTGTCTCACGACGTTCTGAACCCAGCTCGCGTACCACTTTAACCGGCGAACAGCCGGACCCTTGGAAGGTGCTCCCCCTCCAGGATGTGATGAGCCGACATCGAGGTGCCAAACCGCGCCGTCTATGTGAACTATTGGGCGCGATCAGCCTGTTATCCCCAGGGTAACTTTTATCCGTGTGCGCTGTCTTTCCCACGTAAATTGAACCGAAGTTCTATACAGCGGGTCATTTGCTCCCACTTTCGTGTCTGATTGGATTGTGGTCCTCACAGTCAAGCTGGCTTCTGCGCATACACTATCACTACGATTTCCATCCGTAGTTAGCCAACCTTTGAACGCCTCCGATACTCTTTAGGAGGCAACCGCCCCAGTTAAACTACCCGCCATGCACGGTCCTCTTGGCGGATAACGTCAAGAGTGAGACTGCTAAAACACTCAGGGTGGTATTTCACCTATGACTCCGCAAATACTGGCGTATCTGTTTCAAAGTCTTCCACCTATGCTACACAAAATGTCCCAACAATCAATGCAAAGTTGTAGTAAAGCTCCATGGGGTCTTCTCGTCCTGGCATGATCAGACGGCATCTTTACCGCCAATGCACGTTCACCGAGGCCTTCGCCGAGACAGTGCCCACATGATTACTCCATTCGTGCAGGTCTGAACTTACCAGACAAGGAATTTCGCTACCTTAGGACGATCATAGTTATCGCCGCCGTTCATCGGGGCTTCAGTTTGAACCGTAAAGCTCTCCCCTTAACCTTCCGACACTGGGCAGGAGTCAGCCCCTATACATCCGCTTTCGCGTTAGCAGAGACCTATGTTTTTGGTAAACAGTTCCGTGGGCTCTTTAGCTGCGGCCCTCTCATCAAAATGATGATTGAGCTGCTCAAAGAGATAGTTGTGTCTCGACAAGATGATTCGATAAATATTTTGGTACAACACCATATTTCTCGTTCCGCCGAGAACTCTCTTTGGCAAATCCTCATTTTGATGAGAGGGCAGTCCTTATTCCGAAGTTACGGACGCTTTTTTGCCGAGTTCCTTAGCGAAGGTTCTCTCGTAGGTCTTAGTCTACTCGACTCGAGCACCTGTGTTGGTTTGCGGTACGGTAGGCAGCAGCATAAGTTGATCAACTTTTCTAGCCAGTGCTTCACCCAGAATTATCACTCCGAGGAGTAACTTTCACTCAATTCTAGTTCCCTAGAACCTTGGACGGATAAACCATTAATCCGCTCCGGTCATTCACCGTGAATTGTCAACAACTACTACCTGTACAGGAATATTAACCTGTTGTCCATCGCCTACGCTGATGCGCCTCGGCTTAGGACCGACTAACCCAAGGATAATTACTGTAGCCTTGGAAACCTTGCTCTTACGACCGACAGGATTCTCACCTGTCTTATGGTTACTGATTCCAGCATTCTCACTTGATAACGCTCCACCAGACTTTCCAATCTGACTTCACCGCGATATCAACGCTCCTCTACCACTTACATATAGACGTATCTATATATAAATCCATGTCTTCGGTTTAACACTTAGCCCCGTTACATTTTCCACGCAAAATCTCTTGACTAGTGAGCTGTTACGCACTCTTTAAATGAATGGCTGCTTCTAAGCCAACATCCTAGCTGTTTAAGAAACTTCACCTTGTTTCCCACTTAGTGTTAATTAGGGACCTTAGACGATGGTCTGGGCTGTTTCCCTTTTGAGCGACGAGCTTAGCCCCGCCGTTCTGACTGCCGTGATTACACATTTGGTATTCGTAGTTTGATAGGGATGGGTACCGTTGCCGGCCCCAGACCCTTTCAGAGCTCTACCCCCAAATGCTACTACACAACGCTAGCCCTAAAGCTATTTCGAGGAGAACCAGCTATCTCCGAGTTCGATTGGCATTTCACCGCTAACCACAAGTCATCCAAGCACTTTACTGCGTACCCTGGTTCGGTCCTCCACTGCGTGTTACCGCAGCTTCAACCTGCTCATGGTTAGGTCACCCGGTTTCGGGTCTAATACTGCCGACTTGACGCCCTATTCAGGCTCGCTTTCACTGTGGCTCCATCAACTGACTTAGCCTCGCCGACAACATTAACTCGCTGGATCGTTCTACAAAAAGCACGCCGTCACAGCCGAAGCTGCTCCGACACCTTGTAGGCACTGAGTTTCAGGATCTATTTCACTCCCCTCCCGGGGTTCTTTTCACCTTTCCATCACTGTACTAGTTCGCTATCGATCAATCAATATATTTAGCCTTGGCAGGTGGTCCTGCCAGATTCAAACAGGGTTTCTCGTGCCCCGTCCTACTTGAAAAAAGATATATAATGCCTCAAACCGTTTCGCATACAGGGCTTTCACCTTCTTTGGCGTTTCATTCCAAAAACTTCCGCTACGATTTGAAAGGTTTTTCCATTATCCACTCAGTTAACGCTGTTGGTCTTTGTACCAAAAAGTCCAAATTGAACCTCTTGGCACAAAAATTATCTTATTTCGCAACCCCTTTCATAACTCTGGCCGTTAAACCGTATGGTTATGTTAAGGTTTGGGCTGTTCCAATTTCGCTCGCCACTACTTTCGGAATCATTGGTTATTCTCTTTTCCTCAACCTACTAAGATGATTCAGTTCGGCTGGTTCCCGTCTATTTACCCTATGTGTTCAGGTAAATGCAACACAACATGACTTGTGCTAGGTTTCCCCATTCGGAAATCCCCGGATCAATTCTTGTTCTCAGATCCCCGAGGCTTATCGCAGAGTCCTACGTCCTTCATCGGTATTGATTGTCAAGGCATCCACTATCAGTGCCCTTATGTACCTTTTTATGCATTGACTTAACTAGCAATCGAAACTCGATTACTAATGTCGTCTTACAATTGATTCTTCATTTCTGAAAAATCGCTTTCATCGTTGTCTCAAATTGTTAATTGAAATCTCCAATGCGGAGGAAAACTAAGTGATAGAATACCTCGCATGATTTCTATCGTAATGCAGTGGTTACTCTTCGTAACTTGCTTAACTGTTGCCCATTATATAGCACCGTTTTGAATAAGTCAACACCTTTTTTAAGAAAAATGTGACTTTTCTGATCAAACGTGTTTTTTATGGGTAATTTTACGCTACAAGGGAGGGTTTTGAGGCTCCCTATCTTTCTATTGTAGCACACATCCTAGTTTTTGTCAATAGTTTTATGCATATTTTCACGATCTTGGCAGGTTTGGGGGGGCGAGATTTGAGATTAACGAGAAGAATATAGAAAAATTCCCACACCTACCACCTATTGCTAGGGTTTGGTGTGGGGGTGGGTTAGTTAGTTGCTTTTACTGCCGGTGAGACGGCCTTACTTTTCTCGATGCTTCTAGACCAGCCGCAAGAAGTGCGTCGTTCCACGAACCGAATTCTTTCCTATATGATGCTACGCAAGGCATATTTTTATCCGTATTAACTTCCCGACCTTTTGGGGTTCTGCCTAGTTTTTTCGCTTTTTTCTGTAGTGCTGATAACATTTTATCTCTGTTTACGCCCTCGCTAACTGCAGCTGTTTGATATGAAACTTTAAGTTTTGCCACGCGCAACGCTTGAGCCCAGCTACCGAACCGTTGCCGATATGTGGCTGCGCTTGGCATATCCTTGTCCTGCATGACTTCTTTAAAACTAGGAGTGCGCCCGAGCTGTTTTGCTTTCGCCTGAAGCTTTTCAATTAGGCTTTCGTTCGTGATGGTGTTTAATGGGAGATCCGCAGCCAATAGTGCTTCATTCCAACTTCCGAAGTGATCCACAAAAGTTAGTGAGCCTGGACATTCTGGGTCATTATTGAAATCTTTCATGCATGGCGTTCTGCCCAATTCCCTACTCTTGGTTTGTAGAATAAGAATCAATTCTTCGTCTGACCAATAGCGTCGCCGATTAAAAGCGCCTCTGACGATTTGAAGGATATCAACTTTGCTTGCCTTAAACTCAGGCGTGGCAATATTGAGTGTAAATTTCTCGCGAGAATCGGCATCACCATCACCATGAGAGCCTTCGTCGCTATGCGGCGGTCGCATTCTGAAATTGTCAATTTCTTGCTTGAGCCCCAGAACAGTCTGAATGCGCTCGCAGTTTGCGACGAAATCGAGAACTTTCACTTTATCTTTGCCGGGAGAGAGGCGGATGCCTCGACCAAGCTGCTGATAAAAGATAGTCTTAGAGACAGTATTACGCAAGAAGACGATCACATTCGCATCGGGTACGTCGATTCCTTCGTTCAACATTTGTACCGAAACAATCGTGCGCACTTTGCCGGAGCGAAACGCTTCCAGAGCCAAATCATTATCCAAGCTGTTTTGACACTTGTGGACCACGGTGGCTTCAGTGCCCATCAGTTTAGTGATCCTACGGGCATGCTCGATGGTTTTACAAAAGATCATTGTCTTCGGATCTTCCTGTTCGGCCGAATACTTACGAATGAGACGAACGATTTCTTCGTCGCGTTTCGGCACGAAAACCGTGCGGTTGATCTGAGCAACGGATATGCTCTCGTTGCCCTGAAGGCATTCGTCAAGCTTTTCCTGAGACATGTCATCAAGCACGAGCTGATAATCACACTCGGCTAACAGACCCCGACCCGTAGCTTCAATGAAGCCAAGTTCATAGACCGGCGCACCGTATATCTCCTCGATGTTTTGACCGTCAAGACGATCAGGCGTAGCGGTGAGACCGAGCAAAAACTCAGGCTCAAAGTACTTAATCGTGGGAAAATAAGTCTGCGCGTGGCTGTGATGAGCTTCATCGACCACAATATAGCTGAATGTCGACCGATCAAACTCTTTCCGGTAGGTTCTCATGGTCTGAAAAGTTGCAAAAAGGAAATCCGTCGAACGGGTGGTCCTGGCATGACTCGTAAACATGCCGTAGCTGTACTGTTCGCCAAAATAACCTTTGTACTTTTCTTTCGACTGCATGAGAATGGCTTCGGAATGACACAGAATCAGAACCCGGCCCAAGTCGCGATCTTTGAAAAACTCCTCGATAGCGAAGGCTGAAGTCAGAGTCTTGCCCAGGCCGCTTGCCATGACGACTAGGGCGCGTTTGCCGCCAGCTTCAACCGTCTCGGCAATTTCCGCTAAGCACTCCTTCTGGTAACCCCTTGCTTTGATTCCTTTCATAGAAATCCCCTCCTTTTTCTACTTTAAGAATAACAACTAACCTTTTTAAGTTGCGGAGCTTAATAAAGTATAGACATAAGACACTTTTGGTGTCTTATTTTAACTAAGTTAAACTCATCTACAGGGGTGAATTTTTACTTCCCCTTGTCTCCATTGTATCACAGAATGTAGGTTTTGTCAATAGTTTTTATGGATAATTTAGGCTTTCCTGTCAAGCTTGACTTTTTTGATGGCCTGTGATATAATAAGAGCAGAAGGTATCTATTATTCTATAGATCTTAGCATTAAGGGCATGAAGCCGTTATTTTACAGTCAGGAGGTGTAACAATGACTATATCTTTACTCGATTATTTGGAAGAGTGGGAGCAAGCTACCCCATCTACACCGTCAGAAGATTCGAGAAAAGACGTACAGACTCTAGAGGAGCTGATGGATGCAACTAAATATTATGGACGGAGAGAGCTGCGTGAATCCTTCCGGTTTGACATAAAAGCCTATAGGAAGGAATCTAGTTTGCTAGACCAGGCAGCGAATCTGAGTCAGCATAAAAAGCCGAACGTCGCTCCGAAGGAACAATCAGTCGAACTGAGGTTTGCTTTGAAAGTTTACGAGTGGTTCGCGAAACATGGTAGGCTACCGTCAGGTTTACAACTGTGCCGGATTGAGCTTCGGTACTATTACTACGACAACTTCTGTACCCGTACATATCCCGACTACGAGAAGCTCGCCGTGATTTTGGGTCTTATTGAGGAAGTGAAGTTGAAACATTACTCAGTACAGGAGGCGCACGAATTGGAGTTCAGCATAATACGCGACCAGGAGGAGCGGGAGATTTGCTGGAAGGCTCGGGGAGAGGCGCGACTCGCCGTAGCTAAGCTTCGGGAAGACCGAGAACGGGAGCTGCAGAAGTTGCAGCAGCTTGCTAGAGAGCGACGTGAGGCGCGGGAGCGTGAGGCGCGGGAGCGTGAGGCGCGGGAGCGTGAGGCGCGGGAGCGTGAGGCGCGGGAGCGTGCGAATCGGGTGGAGTTTCAGCATGATGCATGTGTTGTTAATGTAGATATTTCTACGACAGCTACATCTACAGTCAAAGTTTCCTTACGACAGACCATAAAAAGAGTCTGGGGACAAATATGGCACCACCTGATGTAGTGACTGGGTCCGACCATCATGTAGGTCGGACCAATTTTATTGGGAATCTTGTTTGAGAATGTAGCGATCACCATTAATAATATATACATCGTCTTCTCCGAGAAAAATCGGGGTTTCGCCGATCTTGGAGATTTGCTGTCGATAAAACTGAGTGATTTTCGTGCGGTCAGGTTGATCGGCGTGAGGAATAATATATTGATCAATGAGACCCAGCCCAGACGTCACGGCTTCCATGCCGTAGTAGGCGCCCACCTCTTCAACTTTCAGCTCATCGCGTTCATAAACCTCGATGTCACGAGCAGTAACCATGGCGCCAGCGCTGTTGCCGCCATAGACGGAAAGATCACTTGCTAAGCGACGGCGGATAATGCCGTCTAGGCCGCTAATGACTAAGGCAGTAGCGAGCAGAAAGACATTGCCGCCGATACAAAAGATTAATCCTGGATCATACTTTGAGACTAGCTCCTCAAGCTCGGCAGGGTCTTTGGCGAAATATTCGCGTAGATCTAGCTCCTCAGCTTCGAAACCTTCCTGACGAAAGAGTGCGAGTTTTTCTGTGACAACTGCTTGGCGATCGGCCGGGCTTTTGTAGTCTCTGGCGTTAGTGATGAGAAGAGTGCGACGATTGTCGCCGACTAAAGTACGCAAATCTGTGGCGTGCTGGCCGAAATTGTGACTGCTAAGAAAAATTTTCACAACTTTCCTTTCGTTAATTTTTTGAGTTTTGCGGTGACAGCGTCGCTCTGAGATTGGATCATGGACAAACGTGAATCGATTTCGGTATGAGCTAGTTCGAGCGTGCGTTTCAAAATGGGTAGATCTTGTTTTGGGTCGAAGAAAGCGTAGAATTTTTGAGCTTCTTCTGGAGTGACCAATGCAGAGGCGGTGTAGCGTGGATAATCTTCGATGGATTTATCACCGGCGAGTTTGACAACGTAGTCCCAATTTTGAATCAACCAGCCTAGAGCTTGGTCGCGGCTGCGGTAGTTGCGGAGCAAATAAATATATAGGAAGAGGTGGTCCTGCGGGCGGACAATGTCCGGCTGCTGGAGAAGGCTGAGCATTTTCTGAAGGTGATCTGGATCTTTACTACAAATGGCTAAGGTTGATAAAAGATCACTCTTGAGTTCAGTGTCGTAAGTAGCTTGGTATTGTTGCAGGAGATGCTCGAAAATCTTATCCTCGTCAAAGTACATTTTGGCTGCGAGAATATGACCACGCAGCTCGGCATCCATCATGGTGATATCTTCTTGGTATAGCTCTGCGAGCTCGCGCAACGTGGTTTGATTTTCAGCATAATACGCTATGCTGAGTAACATGTCGCGTCGCTGAAGGGCGTCGCTGGATATGGGATGTTCTGTCAATACTAGGGCGCGAATTTCACCTGAAGTAACCCCACGGAGGAAGGATTTATAGTGGTCCACAACAAGAGTTTCGGGCGGACAAAAGATTTTGAGATGGTTAATAATACTCGTGAGAAGTACCCAAGTCGCGCTGGACTGTTCGTGAGTGAATTTCGGAAAAAGGTCAAGCAAGGAGGCACTAGAAACATGGCCAGCTTTGGCTAGGAGAATGCGGTCTAGCAGCAGGCGCAGCTTTTGTTCCGAAGTGAGCTGGCCGAATTTAGCGAGCTTGGCCTCAAAATCTTTGTCGCCCAAATCCAATAAATAGTGTCCAGACATGTCATCTTTGACTTTGGGAAGAGGCCACTTAGTATCATCGGTAGTACCATCGATCAAAAAGCGCTGCTGTTCCCACCATCCAGCGTCTACATTGTGGGCCTTTTGGAGAGATGGGTATCCGGGCTGGGAAATCCAAGCGTGCATGAAGTCGCGTACGTCAAAGTCAGCGAAATCTTGCAGGCAATTCCAAAGATCGTCGCCGGTAGTATTGTTATATTGAAACCGTTCAAAATAGGATTTCAGGCCGTCGAAAAACTTAGTGCGCCCGATTATACGCAAAAACATAAGCATGAGATGTGCACCTTTGGCGTAGACGATGGCGGGGTCAAACAAAGTAGCAATCTCTGCAGGAGAATGCACGTCTTGACGGATAGACTGTACGCCGGGCAAGCAGTCGCGCAAAAAGGCTGTGTAGCATTCGTGGACAAAGAAGTTGTCCCAGATCTGAAAATCCGGATAGAGAGCATCGGTGGCGTAATACTCCATCATGGTGGCGAAAGACTCGTTGAGCCAGAGATCATCCCACCACTGCATAGTGACGAGGTTGCCGAACCATTGGTGCGAAAGCTCGTGCGTAACGGTAGTGGCGATGGTCTTCTTCGTATCTAAGGTTGCATGCTCGTCCGCCAACATCATAGACTCACGATAAGTAACTAATCCCCAGTTTTCCATGGCGCCAGCTTCAAAGTCGGGTAGGGCAACTTGATCGAGTTTGACGAGAGGGTATGAAACACCGAACTGATCATGATAGTAGTCTAAAGCACGAACGGCAGTTTGGTTAGCAAAAAGGAGGGACGAAGTGGACTGGTTGAGTGCGCAATAGGAAGATACCCGGACGCCGTGATCAGTCATGTCCGAGACAGATTTGAGCGGGCCGATCACCCAAGCCAAAAGGTAGGTAGACATGCGCGGAGTGGTGGCAAAGTCGAAACGCCCGTTGCATTGACCGATAGGTTCCGTGTTGGCAAGTACGACGTCATACGCAGGATCGTAGTCGGGCAAGATTAAAGTGAGATCGAACTTGGCTTTCGCTGCCGGCTCATCGACACAAGGAAAACACTGGCGAGCATAATGTGATTCGAATTGCGTAGCGATAAGTCGCTGAGGCACACCATGATAATCATACGTTGAAAGGTAGCAACCCTGCATGTTTTGACCCAGCTGAGCACTGAATTTGATCTGGAGAACGATGACGTTATCGCTAGCTTCAGCAAGCATTTTGCGCATGGACGCATCAAATGGAATTTCGAGGCCGTCAGGAATCTCGTTGAAGTCACACGGCATAAAATCATACTCAGGATCATTTTCAGCATAGGGGCGCCATGTGATACTTTGGATATCGAGCTCGACAGCGTGAAGCTTGACACTGTTCTGCTGCAAGGTGCCGGAAATTTCAACCTTGCCGGCAAATGACTCGCGCTCGCGATGGAAACATAGTTCTAAGGCATAATACTGTGGGATGAAATAATCAAGAAAACGTTCCATAAGATTATTTTATCATAATTTCCTGTGTTGCTGCATATAAGTGAGTTGCGCCAAACTAGTAATTACTTTTAGGAATAATATCGACATTAAGGTTTGGCGTTAGACCGACGGAAACGGTGACAGCAACATTAACATCAGGCTTGGCTTCAGCGAGATGAGTAGATTTCACCCTTCGTACCTACACGATTGGTTATTTAGGCTATCAAAAACTACTCCTGTAGTAGGCTTTGATAGGAATTTATTGTAATTCCCAAAAACTGTCATAGCAGCAGCATATGCTGCCGTTCGCATATATCCTTGCGAAGACAGCACACGCACATTTTCAAATGCCACGCCTGTCAAAGAAAAAAATAGTAAAAATAATATACATAAAAAGATAGTAATACTTCCCAGTTCTGTATCCTCCCTGTCTATCAAAACCTTCTTTTTTCCTCTCTCCCAAACCATAATACCATCCCCTCCATTTTTCTTCCTTAACTATGATCCTAAGGCTTCCCAATCTGCTTTGCTGCCTTATATATGCAAGCACAACTGGATTGTTACATTTCTGATATAGGCCATTTGCCGCCAAATTTATTTTATGGAAATTTTTTTATTTACTGAATCTGCACCTCCATTAATTTCTTTAAATGCGTTTGTTATAATCTTAACAATCTGCTCCCGAAAAATCACAATAATCATAATCAGGATAACTAAAATCAAAATAATCTCAATAATCCCAACTCCATCTTCTTCCTCCCAAAATGCCTTTAACTGCTCCATATGTTCCTCCTTTCCCTAGAGCGTGTTTGAAAATTCATTCCAAACACACCATTGCCCCATCTGCCTATGCAACTGTAAACAACAGCAATTCTTGTTACTACTACATGTTGTAAAAAGCAGAATACAATATCATTGCAAAAACAATTACAAGCATAAGCATCATAGGCATTAGCAGCTTTGTGCCTGCCTCCTCTCCCAATGCTTTGGCATTTTCTTTCCTCTCCCGGAATGCATCTTCCACCTCATAATCCAACAGTCTAAGCAAATCGTCCGATCCTTTTTTCAGATTTTGGACTATCAATGTACAAAATTTCATATACTGTAAAAGCCCGGTTCTTTTCCCAAAAAGTTCATATGCACGGGCTTCTGCCATTCCATTTTCCATTTCATAAACAGATACCATCATCTCTTCATAGACATAGTGTTTCTTTTCTGCACGTTTTGTCTCTTGATAATCGCGTACAATCCTCTCCCATGCCCCTTTAATGCTCATCCCAGCTCCAATC